>SXZN01000053.1 GCA_005787865.1 Opitutaceae bacterium
CGGAACGGCCGCGGGGCATCGGGCCGAGTTTTGCGCAGCACGATGATGCTGATGCAGACGATGACGAAAGCGAAGAGCGTTCCGATCGAGACCATTTCCCCGAGGATCGAAAGCGGCATCAGCCCGCCGAGAATCGCAGAAAGAACGCCGGTTATGATCGTGGTCACATAAGGGGTCTTAAAACGTGGGTGCACCTTAGCAAAGAACGCGGGGAGTAGGCCATCAT
Source organism: Opitutaceae bacterium (assembly GCA_005787865.1). Lineage (GTDB taxonomy): Bacteria > Verrucomicrobiota > Verrucomicrobiia > Opitutales > Opitutaceae > Lacunisphaera. Next base: position 227 of record SXZN01000053.1, read on the forward strand.
TAGCCATCGACAAGAAGATGCGGGGTTGGCCCATAAGCATGACCAAGATAACCGAGCTCAGGCCCGCGATGGCCGCGATGTCCACCACAAAGCGAAGGGCAAATGGGGCGCCGGCAGCTTGCAGGGCATTCACGACGGGGGCGGCGTTATTCAGGTCCGTATATTTCGACATACCCGTTAAGATGACCGAGATTGTGATGAAGAGCACGGTGCAGATGAGCAAAGAGCCGACGATGCCCATGGGCATATCTTTCTGCGGATTCTTGGCCTCCTGCGCCGCCGTAGAGACCGCATCGAAGCCGATGTAGGCAAAGAAAATAACGGCCGCGCCTTTAAAAATTCCACTCCAACCGAATTCACCGTAAGTCCCTGTGTTGGCGGGAATGAAAGGGGTCCAATTTTTTACGGCTAGGTCGTGGTGGCCGAGAAGATACCAAATACCAAAGCCGATAATGGCCAACAGTACGGACACCTTAGTGACGACCATGTAATTATTAAAGGTGGCTGATTCTTTGATGCCAATCACCAGGAGGCAAGTCAGCACGGCAATGATCCCGACCGCGGGAAGATTGATGAGGTGGCCGGTGCTGACGAGCTGGCCGTTGACATAATCGAAAGGCGCTTGGGTCAAATGAACTGGCAGCACGATATTAAATTCCTTCAAAAAGGCGACGAGGTGGCCGGACCAGCCGACGGCGACGGTGGGAACGACAAAAAGATATTCCAGGATTAAATCCCAGCCAATGATCCAGGCGAAAAATTCGCCGAGGGTTGCGTAAGAATAAGTGTAGGCGCTGCCGGAGATCGGAATCATGGCGGCAAATTCTGCGTAGCAAAGTCCGGCAAACAAACAGCCGAGCCCTGAGATCACGAAAGAAATGGCGATGGCCGGACCCGCATATTGCGCAGCCGCTTGACCGGTGAGGACGAAAATTCCGGCGCCAATAATTGCACCAATGCCGAGGTTAACGAGATTCATTCGCGAGAGGCTGCGGCGAAGGCCGACATCCGCCGCGGCTTCTTTTTGCAGGGACTCGATCGATTTAGTTTGGAACAAACTCATGGGGTAGTGGGTTGATTTTCAGCCGAAGATTTACGCGGACAGGTTTAATTTAAAAGGCTGAGCGGGGAACTTGAATCGAATCCCCGGGAAAGAGCAGGGGGTCTTGCTCGGGTTGGCGTTGGGCCAGTTGCACATCAAAATCAGCAGCTTTACGGTCGCGCGTGAGGGTCACGCGCGATTCTTTCGCGTAGAGCGTGAATCCGCCGGCTGATTGCACCGCTTTCGCAAGCGTGAGGTCAGGTGACCAAATAATCCGGCCCGGCCGCTGCACCTCTCCACCGATGTAAATATAGCGTTCGGTAACGTTTACGGACACGTCGAGGGCTTGATAGAATTTTTTGTTAATGTAGGCGTCGCGAATGCCCTGGGATAGTTCGGAGGCGGTTAGCCCAGCTGCGGTGATGGCCCCAATGTACTGCAGGCGGATGCTACCTTGTTCGTCAATTTGGACATTGCTGTTGCTGGGCTCGGGAATGCCAAGCAGCGAGACCAGCATGGTGTCGCCCGGCCGCAATTGGGCTGAAAGGATGGGCGCGGCTATCTTGGGATTGCCGAGCCGAGCGCTGGTCTCTGGGCTGGTCCCAGCGGTTGCGCAGCCTCCCACCGCCATGGTGAGGAGAAATAACGGAAGGCGTTTCCAGCAAAGCGACAGCATGCGTGCAACGTAACTGATTGATCGCCCTCGGTGTGGCAACAAACCTTTTAGTTGGGCTGGCCTTAAGATGAGCAGAGTGAGATTTCCTCGGTGGGGCTCACTCGATTAGATTACCCCCGGCTCCGTTTACCGCGGCTAGGTTTTTCCTCGGCATCGTCGCTGTCATCGTCCTCAGAATCTTTATCTTCTTTTTCCGGCTTGGCGTCGCCTTCTTCCTCATCGTCATCCCATTTCAGCGAGGCGTCGCCCTTGAGCTTAGCTTCTTCGCCTTCTTCCACCTCAGGGAGATCATCATCCTCGTCTTCCGCGGAACGCTTTTGGGTTTCGTCCTCATCATCGCCATGACCGGCTGGCATGAAATCGAGGATGGCGGTGATTTCTTGAAACAGATGAACGGCTTTGCCCTCGATGAAATCGTTATTTTGCGCTTCGCGGAGTTGGTCTTCTACCTCGTCGATGGTGAGCTTCTCTTCGAAATCGAGGAGATCGTTGAGCAGCTTAACGCGGAGGCGGGTAATGTGGTCGAGAAAATCAGCGTAGGGCCCGTTTTCTTCATCGATCACATCGGGCAGAGCAAAAAGTTTTTCTTCGGACTCGAGTAAAGGCTGTTTGGTCCGAGCGAGCCGGACGCGGCCTTTGCCCAGATCTTTATTAATGCGAAAGGGAATGAAGGCGCGTTCGAAAAGATTGGCGTCGAAGCCGTATTCGCGGAGCGGTTCAACTAGCTCGATGATGTGATCCACTTGCCGCGGATCGATAATGCTGAGGCCGTCTACGTCCCAGTGGACGGGATCGCTCGTTTCCCCGACCCACCAATTGTGGTCTTCGCCGAGCCGCACAATGCACCATTCAAGAAGAGGAGTTCCTTTCGCCATATAGTTAGAATTCGCTGCACGAAAACGGTTCGGTTCCGCCCTTGTCAAATCTTGAAACGCATAATCGCATAAATTCTTTTACAACCGTGCCCGTGAGGAAATTTTTGGCGGCAGGGTGGGCCGAGGGGCTGAAATAACAAGATCAAAGATTTTGCCCCCGGGTCGCCGGCGCGCGCTTGTAACTTAGCGCATAAATGCCAGCGTTTCCGCCCATGGGTTGGCTTTATCAAAACGCAATCAAACCAGCGCTCTTCCGCCTCGATGCAGAGCAGGCGCATGAGCTGAGCGTGCATGCGCTCGCCCTTCTGGGGCGGGTGCGTCCGCTTTGTGCTGCCTTCGAGCGGCTCCAGCAACTGCCCGCGGCGGCCTATCGGCCGATTAATTTTTGTGGGCTGCAATTCCCTAATGCCGTTGGCCTGGCCGCCGGTTTTGACAAGAATGGCTGGGCTTGGCCCGCGGCGGCTGCTTTGGGCTTTGGGCATGTGGAAATCGGGACGGTTACGTTGCATGCGCAGCCGGGTAATCCGCAGCCTCGGGCTTTTCGCTACCCCGCCGAGGGCGCCGTGATCAATCGGATGGGTTTCAATAATGCGGGAGCGGCCGCGTTGGCGGCACGGCTGGCTCGATTGCCGGGGCCCGGCCAACGAACAATTCCGCTCGGGATTAATTTAGGTAAAAGTAAAGTAGCCACGCTCGATCAAGCGACCGAAGATTATCTCGGTAGCTTTCGCTTACTGGCCGATCACGCCGATTATCTCGTCGTTAATGTAAGTAGCCCGAACACTCCGGGGCTGCGCGAATTGCAGGATGCGGCCTGGCTGAAACCGTTGCTCGCGGCGCTGGTGGCCGAGAATCAAGGGCGCGTCGCGGCGGGCAAAGCGCGCCGCCCCTTGTTGCTGAAGATCGCGCCGGATCTCACTTTTTCGCAGATCGATGCCGCGCTGGGCGTGATCGCTGAGCTGAAGCTGGATGGTATCATTGCCACCAACACCACGCTGGCGCGACCCGGCGCATTCGCCACGGTTAACCAAGCGGGCGGGCTAAGCGGGCGGCCGGTACGGTCGCGCTCCACCGAGATTATTAATTATATCGCGCGGACCACGCAGGGACGTCTGCCCATCATTGGGGTGGGTGGCATCATGGACGAGGTCTCGGCCGGCGAGAAAATGGATGCAGGGGCGTCTTTAGTGCAGCTTTATACTGGTTTGATTTACCGCGGGCCATTTTTTGCCGCGGAAGTGGCCCGTGCCCTAGCGGAACGGCAGCGAAAGTAAGCTGTTCTTCGTCGGCCCGGCGATTCCGCGCCGCCGCGCGCGATCAATTTCTGGTTCTTAAGACCGGAATGCCCCGCTATTAAATCATCCAATCGCTGGCATCTACGCCGGGGGTATCTTTTTTCTGCCGGGGACGAATCACGAGATCTTCGCCTTTATAATAAGCGATGCGGTGCGCCGGGACAGATTCGAGTAACCAAACATTGCCGCCGATCACCGTATGCGCCCCGATACGCGTGTCGCCGCCGAGGATCGTGGCATGCGCATAAATGGTCACGTGATCTTCGATGTCGGGATGGCGCTTGCCGCCTTTGATGGGGAGACCGGTACCATCAACCTCGAATGATTTGGCGCCCAGGGTTACGCCTTGATAAAGTTTTACGTGGTGGCCGATGGTCGCGGTCTCGCCGATGACGACCCCCGCACAGTGGTCGATAAAGAAATGCGTATCGATTTGGGCGCCCGGATGAATATCGACTCCCGTGCGCTCGTGCCCGTATTCGGTGAGCATGCGGGGCAGCAACGGGACTTGCAGCTGATAGAGTACATGCGCGATGCGCTGGAGCGAGATGGCAAGGACGCACGGGTAAGCGACAATGATTTCTTCTATGCTGCGAGCCGCGGGGTCGCCTTCGTAGGCCGCGGTGACGTCCGTTTGCACGATCCGGCGAATTGCGGGTAATTGGGTGAGAAGATCGGTGGCGATCCGCCGAGCGTTGCTCGTGGGGTCAGCATCACGCGAGAAGCGCAGGCTTTTTTCTAATTCCGTGGTTAGGCGCTGGTCGATCTTGGCCAAGAGACGATCCAACCAGGCCGGGACATCTTTTTGGGCTAAGCTGCTTTGTTCGAAATAACCGGGAAACAGCAGATGCATGAAATCACGGGCCAGTTCCGCTACGCTGTCTTGGGATGGCAAGTTGACTCCATCGAGATGGTTGATGCCCCCATCCCGCGCGTAAGATTCCAGCAGGGCTTGTTTGATCGAGTGGGGGTTCATGGCTGAATGGAGTTAAATACTATCATGCGATTTGATCCACTGGTCAAATGTGTTGGGGCGGATCTTCGTCATATCTAGACCAACAGCTGGCCGGTGTGATCTTCGCAGTAAAGAATCGGCGCGCTCAACTAGCGTGATTTCTTCAACTGGGAGATGTTTACAGAGGCCGATTTCCTCATTGAGGAAAAGTGGTGCTCGGGACAGGACTCGAACCTGCACGCCTTACGGCACACGCACCTCAAACGTGTGTGTCTACCAATTCCACCACCCGAGCGTTCCAACTTTGGAAGGGTGAGATAGGTAAATCCATTCCGGCTTGTAAAGCCCCGAAATGCGCTTGCTTCGAGGTTTCTTCTATGGGCAAACTAAGCACCTCCCGCACATCTGACCTGATGCTGCGGATCACCAAGCACACCTCCGCAATTACACGGGTTAACTACGCCCGTTTTCCGCCCTTCATGGACGATATCAAGCCTGCCAACGAATCCAACGACTCTGGTTTAAACAAACTCGACCTAAGTCAGTTGCAATCTTTCAGCTTCGGCACCCAGTGGTCTGAAGTTAAGCCCGTGTCCCCCGCGGGACGCCGTGAACGCGATTTCGATCGCCCCGGTCGCCGCGATGACGCAGGTGGGCATGGGGCGCCGCCTCGTGACCGCCGCTCGTTTCAAAAACCGAGTGGCCCCACTCCTGGTGGGGCTGGTTTTGCCCCTGGCGCTCCGAATCGGGAAGGTCAGCCTCAAGGTGTCGACCGTCGCCGCTTCGACCGCGGAGCTCCTCAAGCAGGTGATCGTCGGCAAGATTTTCATGGCGAAGATCGCCGCGAGGGCGGTGGTCAGTCGTTCGATCGGGGTCCTTATATTAGTCCCTATTTCGTGGCGACTTGCTATCCCGAGGACACCGGCTTTGCGGCCATGGTGAAAGCGGTTCGTGCCTCCTGCCGTACTTATCAGCTGTTTGAGATCACCAAAGCGGTCTTAGAGAAAAATGATCGCTTCATTGTCGTGCTCCAGCGCGCTCGCGCGGAGCGGCCCATGCGTCAGAGCCGCGCCCCAGAAGGAGCGGCGATCGCTGAAGGTTCGACGGAGTCGGCGAGCAAACCTGCGCAGGAAAAGCTCAACCCGATGTACATGTCGCAGCCTGATCATCTGCCTTTTGATACGGAAGAAGCGGCGATCCAACACGTCTTGAGTAATAATCTCGGCGCATTTTTCGACCTGCAAGAAGTGGAGATCGAAGCCCCTAAAGGAAATTTCCCCATTATTAATAAATGTGGAATTACCGGTGAATTGCTCGGGCCACCGAATCATCATCGGTATCAGCAAGTTTTACAGCAGCACCATGAGGCTAAACTCAGCCGCATGCCGTTTGAGCGCTTCCGTGAAAGCATCATCTCAGCGCGCGAACCTGAGGTGCTCGCCGCTTGGATGGAAAAAATGAAAAAAGCCACGCGCTACACGTGGAAAACGCCGGCGGCAAAAGCGCCCGTTGTAGCCGCGAGTGAAGGGGCGGCTCCTGCTGAGGCTAATATTACAGAGGCCGCCGCGCCCGAGACGGTGGCCCCCGTGGCGGAGACACCCGCGCCGGACGCCCCTCCGCCGATCAGTTTCGACACCATCGAGGAAGCTCGCCTGCATCTGCTCGCTAACGTTCGCGATAAATTAGTGCGCGCCGTCGAGAATGTGCGTTTCCAAGGCAAGTTGATTGAGAAACTGCCTGTGGGTGAAATTCGTCGCGCGCTGGAGGGCCACGTCGAACGCCAGCGTCGTTTCCCGCTCGACACCGCCAACGCGCTCCGCGGTCGTCTGCGCCGCGAGAGTTTTACGATCTTCAAGAAAGGGTCCCGCGGCGTCTCCTATGTTTGCGCCGTTAAACGCCGCTTCCGGATTCCGGGCCAAGTATTCTCCGAGACCATTACTAAGCTCATCGATTTTATTGAGAAAAATCCGATGGTGCACATGAAGGATCTGCCCAAGGGTTTTCTTGCGATCGAGATTCCCGTAGCAGCACCAGTTGCCGCGGTTCCGGCCGCCGAGCCCGTCGCGCCAGCAGTTGCTTTGACGCCTGAGCAGTCAGAAAAGCTGCGCAAGATGAGCAATGATCTTCGTTGGCTCGTCATGGAAGGCTACGTCACTGAGTTCTCGGACGGTAAGTTATTTGCCCCGCCGCCTATGGCGCCCCAAGCCGCGAAGCGCGCTGAGGCCGGCGAAGACGAAAACGACCCGGTGGATTTCCCTGAGGCCCCGAGTGCCGCGGCGGCCCCAGCGACTGCAATCGCGGCGGTCGTTCCCGCTCCTGCCACCGAAGTTGCGGCGACTGCTGCTGAGCCGGCCGCTGCCGCCGAAATTCCGGTGGCGCCAGTGATTGAAGAGCCCAAGCCATAAGCTCGGGGTCCATTCATTTTTAAAGCCCGCTTTTACGAGCGGGCTTTTTTATGCCCACGCGGCCTCCACTAGCGCAGCACCAGATGATGCCGGTCGCCGGCCACAATCGACAACGTCAAGTGCCAGGCATTGGCTGGCAGCCAATCTCCGGTTTTATCCGGCCATTCCACGGCTAAGCACCAGTGTGTCTGCAGGAATTCCTCGATCAGGAGTTCATCCAGTGCCGATTTTTTTTCCAAACGATAGGCGTCTAAATGAACCAGCGTGCGAGCGCTGCCTTGATAAATGGAATAAATAGCAAAAGTCGGGCTCGTCACATGTTCGCTCACGCCGAAGCCCTGCGCGAGGCCTTGCACGAAAGTTGTTTTGCCGACGCCCATATCGCCATGCAGCGCCAGTGTGGTGTCCGGCGGCAGCGCGGCCGCTAATTCGGCCGCGAGGGCGCGAGTTTGCTCCGCAGATTCGGTGGTGAGACCAACTTTAAGTTTTTGGAGTATGGTCATGACGCGAGGAGCAAATCAGCGCAGATGCTCATAGCCGCGATAATCTTCGAGACGCAACGCCGCCGGGGGGAATTCCGCGCGGCGAACGAAGTGTCCGAGGAGTGATAATTTTGTCTGGGGGAAACGTCGATGCCACGCGCGTGCTAATTGCGCGGCATTGGCGCGAGCGCGCACCACGATCAGTAATTCATAATCTTCGCCATCACTGAGAGCGTGAAAGAGTCCGCTTTTTTTGGTGCGGCGCGCGCGCTGACGAGCGGCTGGACTGATTGGAATCGCGGTTGCACTCAGGGCGGGGGTGAGACCGGCGGGGGTGAGGGCGTTGAGATCTTGGGCGAGGCCGTCGCTAACATCCATCATGGCGCAAACTTCTGGGCGATTAGCCAGCCAAGCGCCTTCGGCTAAACGCGGGGAGAAATTATAATGATGGCCCAATAAGCTGCCGCCGAGTTTTCCGGTGACGTAAATGCCGTCTCCTCGTTGCGCGCCCGCGCGAGTGACGACCCGCTGGCCGGTGGCCTCACCATGCAGCGTTAGAAATGCGCCAAAAAAACCAGCGGGGCCCTGCGTGATATCACCCCCCACAATTTTTACCTGATATTTTAATGCGCAGCTGGCGAGTCCGCGGTAAAAAGATTTTAGCCAAGTTAAGCTCGTTTCGGGCGCGAGCGCGAGCGAGACTACGGCGGCGCTGGGTCGTCCCCCCATGGCGGCAATATCGCTGAGATTACGTTTGAGCAACTTAGCCCCGACAGCGCGGGGAGCGACGTGCTGATCGAAATGTTGACCGTAGATGACGGGGTCCGTGGTGACGAGTTGATGGCGTCGCGTCGGGGGCAGCACCGCGCAATCATCGCCGATCCCAAAGGGGGCGGGCGGGGAAGCCGGGCCGAGCCACCGACGAATTTCTGTAATTAAGCGTCGCTCGCCGTAGGCGCTGACGGCTTGGCTGAGATTGGCAGTGAACGGCGTCATGATTACTGCGGCAAACCAGAGAAAATGATGAGGACCGTATTTAAGTTAAACAAACTGTGAGCAATGATTGGGGCGCGAATATCGCCAGTAGTTTCGTAAATCAGCGCTAGAATTATGCCCAACAGCGCGAGGGGCAGGAAGCTGGCCCAGTTGGCGTGGACTGCCCCAAATAAGGCGCCACTTAAAATGAGAGCGGCGGTGCGACCGAGATGCTGCCGGCAGAAGCGATAGAGTCCGGCCCGGAAAAGTAATTCTTCGTAAAGCGGGGCGAGGATGCAGGCGACGATCAGCATTCCTGCGATCACGTAGGGCGATTTAGTTTGGGCGAAAATAGCGATGAGATCCTGCGGAGCGGCGGGTAGGCCCAAGGCTTCAATGAGCAACGTCCAAAGCCAATTGGCGGCGACGATAAGCGGTAGGGCAGTTAATAACGCCGTGCTCGCGGTGCGGCTCAATTGGCCCCACGAAAGCGTGGGTGTCGGCGTTACGGGGGGCGGGGCGCTGGGGCTGGCCCACGTTGTCTGGATCCAGCGGAAGAGGCCCCAGCCGAGCAGGCCGCCGCCGTCAAAACTGAAGCCATTCACGCAAAGTTGCAGTCCTTCGCGGTCGACTGATTTTGCGATGATCGTTTTGAAAATACCTTGCGCGGCCAGCTGACAAAACGCTCCCGTGCCGAGGATAAAGAAAATAAATAGGCCAAATTCTGCCAGGGTCAGGGGCCACGCTGCTAGGGTTTGGGGCCGGAGCCAACGCGCGCGCTGGGCGGGCTGAGTCACGAGGCGTTGAAAAAAATAAAGACCGGCCAGCAGCAAGGAAAGCTCAAAGAGCACTAAGATTTGCTGGAGGGGTTCGGTCGGCATGGCGTGGCTTTATCTTTGGCGGTCTCGCAGCAAAAAACCAATCAGAAACACCGAATCACCAACCGCCCGCTTACGCGATGGCGACTAGCCTTTATAGGCGCCAATGAAAGTAGCGTTAGCCCTGCGCGCTTAAACCATCTTGCCGTTAGCGTAGACGATCTTGCCGGACACGATGGTGGTCTGCACGCGACCGGTCAGTTGTTGCTGATTCCAAGGCGAATTGATCGATTTGCTAAAAGCGCCGTAGGTATTGTAGAGCCACGTCTCATTGGGATTGAAGATGCAAACATCCGCGACTGCGCCGACCGCGAGCGTGCCGGCTGGGAGTTTCAGGATATTCGCGGCCTTACGCGTCATGAGGTCGATGACTTGAGTCAGCTTAAATTTACTTTTCCGCACGAGGACATCGAGGCAGATGGGCAAAGCCGTCTCGAGCCCGATAATCCCATTCGGGGCATAATCAAATTCGCGGTCTTTTTCTTCGGGGGCATGGGGCGCGTGGTCGGTGCCGATGCAGTCGAGCGTCCCGTCTTTCAAGCCGGCGATAATCGCTTGGCGATCTGCCTCCGTGCGCAACGGCGGGTTCATCTTGAGGTTGGTGTCGTAAGTGCCGAGCGCATCCTCGGTCAGCGCAATGTGATGGGGGGTGGCCTCAGCGGTGACGTTGACCTTGTCTTGCTTGGCTCGGCGCATGAGTTCGACGGAGTGAGCCGAACTAATGTGTTGCATGTGAATATGGGCACCGGTGTAGCGCGAGAGGATGATATTACGCGCCACGATGATATCCTCGGCAGCGTGCGGCCAACCCTTCAGGCCCAAACGGGTCGACATCACGCCTTCATTCATGACGGCCTTGTCGGTCATCGACTCATCTTGGCAGTGGTCGAGAATAGTCAGGTCGAACATTTTAGCGTATTCGACCGCGCGGTGCATGAGTTCGTTAGACTGAACGCACAAGCCGTCATCGGTGAGGGCGACGACCCCGGCTTTTTTTAATGAGCCATGGGGTGCGAGTTGTTGCCCCTTCATTCCCACCGTAATGCAGCCAGTGGCGTAAACATGCACGGGGGCGTTAGCGGCGGCGGCATTGATGAGTTGAATGGTCCCGGTATTATCGGCGACGGGGGATGTATTCGGCATGCACACCACCGAGGTGAATCCGCCGGCGGCGGCGGCTTGAGAGCCTGTCAGAATGGTTTCTTTGTGCGTCTGGCCGGGTTCGCGGAAATGTACATGAATATCTACGAGACCAGGGCAAACCACGAGCCCGCGGGCATCGATGACCTGGGCCGTTTTTTGCTGGGCCGGGGTCAGGGTTTTGACGAATTTACCGTCGGCAATGAAGACGTCACTGGCTTTATCCCGCTTGGAAGCGGGGTCGATGACGCGGCCGTTTTTAATGATGAGAAAGGCAGGCATGTTTAAAAGTTAGCCACAAAAATGGTATTGAGGAAAAGAAGAGGGGAAAGAAGAGGAATCGGAATTGGCCACAAAAAACACCAGAAACGCAAAAAAATCAGGCCGTAGGATCGGACAGGAGGTATTTTTTAACGTGAAGACGCGAGGAACCGAAATTGATAAGCAGGCCGTTTTCGATTCGACCGGAACGCAAATAACCGAGCAGCTGAGCGATGTGTTCCTCGGCGACTGATCGTGCCGCCTTAAGTTCTACGATCAGTTGGCCGTCAATGAATAGGTCCGCAAAGAATTCGCCGAGCACGGTGCCGTCCTCATCATGTACTGTCAGCGGATACTGTTGCTTAACGTCCAGTCCCTGCTTGCGCAGTCGATGAACCAGGGCGTTTTCGTAAATTTTTTCCATATGCCCATTTCGATGATAATAGTGAATAGCGAAGCTGGTTTCTCGGACTATATCACAGAGTTGATTAATCGGATTTTTTATCATGGGTCTACTTTTTGTGTTTTTCGTATTTTTTGTGGCCCATTGAATTGGAGATCACTCGACCGGGGCGAGGACGGCTTCAGGTTGGCCGCCGGCGCAGAGGTAGAGGGCAGCCATGCGGACGGCGATGCCGTTGGTGACTTGTTGGAGGATCACACTGCGGGGCGAATC
>SXZN01000054.1 GCA_005787865.1 Opitutaceae bacterium
AAGTCCGGCTAACCAGCGGACGCGTGAGCCAAAGCGCTTTTGAAAGAGTTCCGGAATCGTCATCACCCCCGCGTCCCGCAGCGGACCAATCACAAATCCCGTGCGGCCGATGAGCCAAATGGCGATACACATAATCACGCCAATCATGGAGCCAGCGAAACCCTTTTCGTAGCCCAGTTGCCCCGTGTACATAATCGTCACCAACCCAAGTTCGGTGGCGGCAAGCGAGGCGATGCCGAGATTTACGTCCATCTCGCGACCGGCGACGGCAAAATCTTCCACGCCGCGCACAAATTTCCGCATCCATAAACCGGCGGCTAAGCAACCGATCAGGTAAGTGATAATAATAATCCAGTCAGTCAGCGTGAGATTCATAAAAAAACCTTCATCAGGTGATGAAGCGAATAGGGGTAGCTCGAAGTTGGCGGTCAGCCCCAGCGAAGGAAAGGCGATTTTCTATCGTTTGCCATTCAAGGACCCGTGATTTTCTAATGACGCAAGGGGCTTGCGCCAACGGCAATGATTTTATCTGGTATTTCTTCGCTATTAAATAAAAACGGGGTGATTATTTAAATACCCCGAGCCGACGTAAGCATCGTAACGGCACCCCGCCCGTAAGATTTTAAAAATCAGGCTAATTCTAAATTTTGCTCAGCCCTCCCTCCATCGCACTATGGCCGCAGCCTCTTCAGTTACTGATAAAACGCGCAGTTTGAGAAGCCAGCAATGGTTTGGCCGACAAGATCGCGAAGGTTTCCTTTACCGGAGCTGGGTTAAAGGGAAAGGGGTTCCGCATGACCAGTTCGATGGGCGCCCTGTGATTGGAATCTGCAACACTTTCAGTGAACTGACGCCCTGCAACTCTCATTTCCGCACCATTGCTGAGCAGGTAAAAATTGGCGTTCATGAAGCCGGCGGGTTTCCTTTGGAGTTTCCGGTCATGTCGCTAGGGGAAACGTTGCTGCGTCCTACCGCCATGCTTTACCGTAATCTGGCCAGCATGGATGTAGAGGAAAGTATCCGCGGTAACCCAATCGATGGGGTCGTCTTATTGATGGGCTGCGACAAAACCACCCCCTCTTTGATGATGGGGGCCGCCAGCGTAGATTTACCCACGGTGGGGGTTAGCGGTGGCCCGATGCTGAGTGGAAAATGGCGCGGTCAAGAATTGGGCTCAGGCACTGGAGTCTGGAACATGAGCGAACAGGTCAGTGCCGGCACCCTCAAGTTAGCCGATTTTTTTGAGGCCGAAAGCTGCATGCATCGCAGTCACGGACATTGCATGAGCATGGGCACAGCTAGCACGATGGCTAGCATGGTGGAGGCCTTGGGTCTTGGTTTGCCCGGCAACGCCGCTTACCCCGCCGTCGACGGCCGGCGCAACGTACTAGCTCGGATGGCTGGTCGCCGCATCGTGGCCATGGTGCATGAAGACTTGAAGCTCTCGAAAATCTTAACCCGAGAGGCGTTTGAAAATGCTATCCGCACCTTGGCCGCAATTGGCGGCTCTACCAATGCCGTGATCCATCTCATTGCGATAGCCGGACGCATCGGTGTGAAATTAACTATTGATGACTTTGATCGACTGGGCAGCGAGCTGCCGTGCCTCGTGAATATGCAGCCCTCCGGGCAATACTTAATGGAGGACTTCTGCTATGCTGGCGGCTTACCGGTGGTGATGAAAGAGATTGCGCAATATCTTCATCTCAATGCCCTCACGGCTACCGGAAAGACCATCGGAGAGAATATTGCTGAGGCTAAGAATTTTAACCCAGAAGTAATTAAGACCCTGCAAGCCCCTTTCAAAGCTAAAGCCGGCATCGCCGTTTTGCGCGGCAATCTGGCCCCGCGGGGTGCGGTCATCAAACCGAGTGCGGCTACGCAAGCGCTGATGGTGCACACTGGGCGGGCCGTAGTCTTTGAGAATATTGAAGATTTCTACGCGCGCATTGATGATGAGGAGCTCGATATCGACGAACATTGCATCATGGTGCTAAAAAATTGTGGACCCAAGGGCTACCCAGGTATGGCCGAGGTCGGCAATATGCCCTTGCCCCCTAAATTGCTGCGTCGAGGCATCACTGACATGGTCCGGATCAGCGATGCCCGGATGAGTGGCACGGCTTATGGCACCGTAGTACTGCATGCCGTTCCAGAGGCCGCGGCCGGAGGCCCGCTCGCGATTGTCCAGAATGGGGACATGATCGCACTCGATGTGCCAATGCGGAAACTACAATTGCTCATCAGCGACGAGGAACTGGCCCGCCGAATCGAGCAATGGGTTCCCCCCGTGCCGCCATTAGCCTCTGGCTACTGGAAATTATATGTCGACCATGTGCTGCAAGCAGATGAAGGAGTTGATTTAGACTTTTTGGTTGGCTCCAGGGGCTCGTTTGTACCGCGTGATAACCATTAAAGCGGCTAAGTAGTCAGCCACTTTTACCGAGGGAAGGCCGGCGCTGCTCGCGTCGCTTGGCTGCACGAATGCTCAGCTTTTTCGACCGAATGAGGGGTCGATTTTCAGGAGGGCGGTAACGAGGAAGGACGGAACACTGACGACCAAGACCCAGATGAAAAAATTAAGATAGCCTAAATGATCCTGAATCCACCCCGCCGCCATCCCTGGAACCATCATGCCTAAGGCCATGAAGCCCGTGCAGATCGCGTAATGCGCCGTCTGGTGCGCGCCTTTCGCCACCATAATCATGTAGATCATATAAGCGGTGAAGCCGAAGCCGTAGCCGAACTGCTCGACCGCGAGCACCGAACCGATCACGAGCAGGCTTGTGGGCTGCGCGACCGCCAGATACACGAATATAATATTGGGCAAATACATCGCGGTGATCATGGGCCACAGGAGACGTTTCAAACCATAGCGGGAAATAACGAGGCCGCCCAAAATGCCGCCCAAGGTCAGCGCGATTACTCCAACGGTCCCATAAACAATCCCCACTTGCTGCGTCGTGAGCCCCAGCCCGCCAATCGCCCGACCATCGAGGAGAAAGGGCGTGACCAACTTCAGCAGTTGCGCCTCGGCCAATCGATAAAGCAGCAGGAAACTAAGAATAACTTTAATCCCAGGGCGGCAAAAAAAAGCCCCGAATACTTCCCGATAACCCGCGGCGAAAGGCTGCCCCGCCCCCACCGGACCATCCCCCGCCGGTCGCGGCAAAACGACCCAATGATAAAGCGCGAGCCCAATAAAAAACACCGCGAGCAGGATGAAGATCGCGGTCCAAGCCACGCGAACATCACCCGTAAATTCCTGCAGAGAGCCCGCCAAATAAACCAAGCCGCCCTGCCCCGCAATCATCGCGAGTCGATAAAAGGTGCTGCGCACTCCGACCAGTGCCGCTTGCTGATGCGCGGGGAGCGCGAGCAAATAAAATCCATCGGTCGCAATGTCGTGCGTCGCCGAACTAAAAGCCATCAGCCAGAAAACGGCTAAGGTCAGTTGAAACCCATTCCCCGCCGGCACCGTGAAGGCCACTAAAGCCAAAGCGAGCCCGAGTAAGCATTGCAGCCCCACGATCCACCAGCGTTTCGTGCGATACAAATCCACCACCGGCGACCACAGCGGCTTGATCACCCACGGTAAATACAGCCAGCTCGTGTAGAGCGCGATCGCGGTGTTCGAGATCTGTAAATTTTTATACA
>SXZN01000279.1 GCA_005787865.1 Opitutaceae bacterium
CCAGCCGATCAAATTCCAGCAGCTCCCGCCCTCACGCCCGAAGAGGCGCTCCAGGCCTTTACCCTCATGCCTGGGTTTAAACTGGAAATCGCCGCCGCTGAACCCCTCGTACAAGATCCGGTGGCCATGACCTTCGGACCTGATGGTCGCATGTGGGTCGTCGAGATGCGTGGTTACATGCCCGATCTTGACGGCAATGGCGAAGATGCCCCCGTCGGTCGCGTCATGGTTCTGACCGATCGTGATGGCGACGGCCGGTACGATGACTCGCAGGTCTTCGTCGATAACCTCGTGCTACCGCGCGCCATCACCCTCGTCGGCGATGGGGTGTTGGTCGGCGCTCCGCCCGAACTCGCCTTCTGGCGCGATACCAACGGCGATGGCAAAGCAGACCAAAAGACCGTCGTCGCCACCGACTACGGGGTAAAAGTTGATCCCAAGCGACCTTTCCTGGCCAATCCCGAGCGCGCCCCCAACAACTTGCTCTGGGCGCAGGACAACTGGATTTACAGCGCAGCCTACACAAAAAAATTCCGCTACAACCAGGGCGCCTGGGAAACCGCCAGCACCTTTTTCCGCGGCCAATGGGGACTCAGTCAGGATAACTTCGGTCACCTCTTCCATGGCTCCAACAGCGACCCGCTGCGCGTCGATATCATTCCCTCCGATTATCTCCAACGTAACCCCAACCTTCGTTACCTCGCCGGGACCAATGTCAATGCGGCTGAAAATTTCTTAGTCTGGCCCATTCGCGTCAACCCCGGCATCAACCGCGGCTATCGTCCTGATTTTCTGCGCGACGGCAAACTCAGGGAATTTACCGCGGCTAACTCACCTTGGGTGTATCGCGGCGACCTCATGCCAGAATTTTATGGCAACGCCTTTGTCGCCGAGCCTTCGGCTAATCTTATTCGCCGCACGATCCTCACCGCCGGCCAAGGCACGCTCATCGGTCGTAACGCGTATCAACAACAAGAATTCATCGCATCCACCGACGAACGTTTCCGTCCCGTTGGTTTCACCACCGGTCCGGATGGGGCCCTTTACTTCATCGATTTTTACCGCGGCGTCATTCAGCACCGGATCTCGCTGACAAGTTACCTGCGCAAACAAAGCGAATCCCGTCACCTGGCTGACCCCCAACATCTCGGACGTATTTATCGCATCGTCCCCAGCGATCGCCCCACCCCACGGCTTGCCCCATTCCCCACGCTCACCTCCGCGCAATGGGTCGAGCGGCTCGCGCATCCTAACTCTTGGTGGCGCGAAACCGCTCAACGGCTCCTCGTGGAAGGCCGCGACGCAACCCTCGCGTCCGCGATCCGTCAGCTGATCCTCACCAGCCCGCAACCACTCGGTCGCATGCAAGCTCTCTGGACCCTCGACGGCATGGGCGCCTTGGATCGCGCGAGTGTCGTGCATGCCTTGACTGATCTTGATCCGATTGTCCGCGCCTCCGCCATTCGTCTCAGCGAACGCTTTTTAAAAGAGCCGCGCGGTCGCGCCGAACTCGTGGCCCAACTTTTACCGCTAGCCTCCGATGCCTCGGCCGAAGTCCAGTTGCAGGCCGTGCTGTCGTTGGGCGAACACGGCGAGCTGTCGACGGACCTAACACTCGCGGACATCGTTCGCACCCATCCGCAGAACACTTATTTACGCGAAGCTTTCCTGAGCGGCGTCGGTGAGCGCGAGCTGCCGTTGTTTGAGCGACTCGTCGCAAATCCTGCGTGGTCCCCCGACGATGTGCCCGCAAACTCCCTGCTGGCTGGTCTGGCCAATGGCATCTTTGCTTCGCGCGAAACCGTGCGAATCGAGCGCCTCCTTGCTCTCACGGCGGCCGAATCGCCCAGCAGCGCCCGCGTCGTAGCGTTGCTCAACGGGATGATCGCTGGGGTCAACGGCTCTCGCCGACCGCTGGCTTTTACCCATGAGCCCGCGGGTTGGCCCCTCCTCGCGAAAAATCCCGCGCTCGCCACCGCGCTTGATAAACTAAAGGCGATCTTAGTCTGGCCTGGAAAAATCGGTCTGGCCGATATCGCCGCCGTGCCCGCGCTCACCGGGGAACAGCAACAGCATTTTGCGGCTGGAAAAGTTTTATTCACCGCCGTGTGCGCCTTGTGCCACCAAACCAATGGACGCGGACTCGACGGACTCGCCCCGCCGTTGCTTGATTCCGAGTGGGTCCTCGGCTCCCCTGAACGCACGGTGCGCATTGTTCTGCACGGCGTTCGCGGTCCCATCAAGGTCGCCAATCGCATCCACGCTGGTGAAATGCCCGCCCAAGGGTATCTGGACGACAACCAGATTGCCTCGATTCTCACCTACATCCGCCGCGAGTGGGGCCACGCCGCTTCGCCCGTCGATCCCGCCCAGGTCACGGCGATTCGCACGGCGACCAAACAGCACAGCGATGCGTGGAGCCAAGAAGAGCTCAACCTGATCAAATGAGCGCAGCCGGGCTTTTCGATTTTCAAGTTAATGGTTTTGGCGGAGTTGATTTTCAACGCGACAACCTCACCTCGACAGAATTTGCGCATGCCGTCGCCGCACTGCGTCAACACGGCACCTCGGGAATTTTCGCGACGCTCATCACTGACGAAATCGAGGCCCTGTGCCGCCGCTTTGCCGCTCTAGAAAAATTGTGTGCCACCGTGCCTTCGGCCGGCGCCGCAATTTTAGGTTATCACCTCGAAGGACCCTGGCTCAGTCCCACCCCCGGTTACCGCGGGGCCCATCCTGCGGGACCCATGCGGGCACCCACCTTCGCAGATTACGAGCGACTCCAAGCTGCGGCTCACGGCCGCCTTCGCCTCATCACCCTCGCTACCGAGTGGCCAGGCAGTGCTGAATTTATCGCTGCCGTCACACAACAGGGCGTGCACGTCTCCCTTGGCCACACCAACGCGAGCGAGGCCGAAATCGACGCGGCTATTCGCGCTGGCGCCCGTTTTTGCACGCACCTCGGCA
>SXZN01000280.1 GCA_005787865.1 Opitutaceae bacterium
GTCCACCTGCAAGCTTACGCGTGCATCTGGACCGGGCTCCTTCTTTATACAGGCGATGGCTTCTGGGCTCAACGCCATCATCTCCGCGCGAGCACCTAAGCTCGCTTCGCCGGCTTTATTCTTGCGAAAAATCAACGAGCTCCATTTCGAAAATCAGCGTCGCACTGCGAGGAATAGTCGGCGGTTTACCCCGCGTACCATAAGCCATCTCAGGCGGCACGATCAGCAGCCACTTATCTCCCCGCCGCATTTTCTGCACGGCCTCATCCCAGCCTTCAATCAACTCACTGCGCCCAATCCGGGCTTCCAAGGGGTGCGCGGCATCGGGCGATTGATCAAAAACTGTGCCGTTTAACAGCATCCCTTTGTAGAGAACCTTAACCAGCGCACCCGCCGTTGGCATGGGCCCATCGGGCTGACCCGCTTTTAGCACAACGTAGCGCAGTCCCGTATAAGTCCGTTTGGCGTCGGGCCATTTTTGCTCAACGAATTCCACATCTTCCGGCGGTAATTTTTCCCGCTGCGCGTGAAGTGGCCCCGCGCTCAGTAAAAATCCGACCCCGACGAGAAAAATAGAACGATGGATGATAGCAATATTCATGGTTTTTTAGCTGCGGGTGTGACGCGAAAGGTGAAGCCATCAGCCGGCGGCGTCGAGGATTGTTGGGGGGCGGGCCCAGCAGATTCAAATGTTTTTACCGTTGGGATCGCCGCCGCCGGGGCATTCACGGTCGTCGCCCAACTATGCAGCAGGCTCGAGGCTAAGGCCGTGAAACCGCGCTCAATCAACTCAATCGCTTTAAGGTCGCGCGTTTTCCCGAGATCGCGCTGCCCATTCGGGCCAAATGATCCCATGATAACCACAATTACCCGCCGGCCGTGGCGTTCAGCTGTCGCGCTTAAACAATAACCAGCACTCGCGGTGTACCCTGTCTTCAAGCCATCAACACCCGCAATCTTCCCGAGCAGGTTATTGTGATTTCTCATGTGCTGAGGACCCTGCTTACGATTTAGCCCAAAATCACGGCGCTGCACTGACGAATATTGCAGCACATTAGTGTGGAGCAGCAGATGGCGACACAGGAGCGCAAAATCCCGCGGGGTAGTTAAATCGCCATCAGCTTTATGCCGACTCGGGGGTGGCAGACCGTGCGGCGAGCGAAAAGTGGTATGCGTCATGCCTAATTCTCGAGCCTTAGCATTCATGAGCTCAACGAACGCCTCGACGGACCCAGCCGAAACCCGCGCAACGGCATGCGCCGCATCATTGGCGGATTGAATCATCATCGCGTAGAGTAATTCATCAATCGAGAAGGTCTCGCGCGCATCGAGATAAACCTGCGTCCCGCCCATTCTAGAATCCTCGTTAGTTATTTTCACCAAGGTCTCCCGCGTGAGCGCCCCGCTAGCGATTTTATCGGCGACCACGGCGAAGGTCATTAATTTTGTCATGCTCGCCGGCGGGCTAACCTCATCAGGATTATCCTCTGACAACACTCGCCCCGTAGCTGCGTCGACGACGATCATCCCACGGTAGGCTGATTGGGTGGATGAGGGAATTTTCCCGAAGGCGCTGCTGAAGAGGCCGTTCAGAAAAAGCAACGCGATGACGAGGAGCCGATAAAACTTGGTCATGAAAAATGAAAAGCCAAGGGAGCGACGCCCAAGCAGCCGTGCAACTCAATTTCTAAACCTGCCGGGGCCACGATCACCCGCCTAAGACCGAGAACTATCCACCCTGACGAGAGTGAGGCATCGAGCCAAAGCCAAAAAAAGGCGGAGCCACTTGGGCTCCGCCTTGAAAGTATAGTTCGCGAAAGCGAACGGTTGATTAGTAGCGACCGCCGCCACCACCACCGCCGCCACCGTAGCCGCCGCCGCCGCTGCGACCACCACGACCGCCGCCGCCGAAGCCGCGACGTTCGCCGCCGAAGCCACCGCGACCGCCGCCGCCGAAGCCACCAGAAGGACGCTCTTCCTTCGGACGAGCCTCATTGACTTGGAGGGCGCGACCGCCGAGATCGACCCCATTGGTCTTCTCGATAGCCATTTTGGCCTCATCAGCTGTGCCCATGGTGACGAAGGCGAAACCGCGAGGGCGGCCCGTCATTTTGTCCATAGCGACGTAGGTGTCGGTAACCGAGCCGAACTGCTCAAAATGAGAGCGAAGTTCGCCCTCAGTGGTATTAAACGATAAATTTCCAACGTATAGTTTGGAATTGCTCATGTGATAATTCGTAGATCCTTCGCCATCTGCCAGTCCGTTCCCACTGTGGGTTTCGAAATCATCACTTGAGCCAATGCTCAGCCAACGACTCACCAGATCCTGTCATCAAACGCTATCTCTAACGAGGCCGCTAGGACACTCGGCTTTGGCTATAATGCAAGCGAAATCTGGCTTTTAAAATTTTAAAAACAAGCAATAGAGGTACTTAGGAAAAGACAAACCGGCGGCCTAAATCTCGTATTTTGCTCTAATATCTGCCGGTAAGCGCACCGCCCGAGAGGTCTCCATCGAGACCATCACGTAGTCAAACCAGCCGTCGCAACTGAGTTTATCCTCTAAAATGCGAATGATCTGAAATTGCACCTTAACCCCGATGAGGGTGAATTTTTCGATCCACGTTCTGACTATGAAGCGATCTCCTAGCCCTAAAGGACGCTTAAAGTTCATCTGGGCGGTGGCAATAAACCAGCCGTAGCCCTGCTTCTGAAAGTCGGCCATGGGCATTTTATAGCATCGCTCCATCTGATCGAACCGGGCGGCCAACACATAGTCCATATAACGGCTACTGTGAACATGCTGATACATATCAATGTCATCCGGCCGCACCTGCAGCTCAGTTTCAAACTTTGCATAAACCTGCAGCGGCTCAGCCGAAGCACGATCAGGGTTAATCGGAGCGGCATAGTTCACAGTAAAAAAAATTCTGGCCGTCTAAGCCCGCAGTCAAAAGAATTATTGGGTACTAGAAGAAACGTGGAATTTGTCAAAATATGAAAGATTTACTAAATA
>SXZN01000281.1 GCA_005787865.1 Opitutaceae bacterium
CCCGGCTTTATCGATGTGCACACGCATGCGGATGAAATCGCCGATCAGCCGCGGGCGGAGAATTTCCTGCGCATGGGCGTCACTTCCCTCGTGGTAGGAAATTGCGGGGGCTCGGCTTTAGATGTCGGTAAATTTTTCCGCGCGGTGGAGCACAACGGAATTTCGCTGAACGTTGCGACGCTCATCGGGCACAATACGGTGCGCACCGCGGCGATGGGCGGGAATTTTAATCGGGCGCCGACGTCCGCCGAAGCGGCGCAGATGAAATTATTGGTCACGCAGGCGATGCAAGCCGGGGCCGTGGGTTTATCCACAGGTTTGATTTATCTCCCCGGGGTGTTTTCCACCACCGACGAAATCGTGGCCTTAGCCAAAGCCGTCACCCCGTTCGATGGCATCTACGCCAGTCATATGCGGCACGAGGACACGCGGATTTTTACGGCCTTGGACGAAGTGTTCCGGGTCGCGCGGGAAGCGCAGGTGCGGGCGGAGATATCGCATTTGAAGCTTTCGGGGGAAAGAGCGTGGGGACGAGCGGAGGAAGTTTTGGCCCACATCGAGACGGCCCGCGCCAGTGGGCTTGATCTGACGCATGATCAGTATGCCTACACCGCTTCGAGCACGACGATGCGGCAGTTAATTCCAAATGATGCGCTCGCGGGTGATCACCAGAACTTTCTGGCTTTGCTGGCCGATCCCGTAAAAAAAGCGGAACTCGTCGCGCGCATGAAGCGTAATATTTTGACGCGCGGCCGGCAGGATTATGCCTATGCGGTGGTCGCTTCGTTTCGGCACGATACTTCGCTGAATGGTTTAAATATTTTGGAGGCGGCCAAGAAATTGCGCGGCTCGGATTCACTCGATGATCAAATCGAAGTGATCTTGGATATCGAAAAAAATGGCAGCGCCTCCGGGGTGTTTCACGGCATGAACGAAGCCGATTTGCAGAAATTTATGCGTCATCCCCATACGATGATCGCCTCGGACAGTGGGTTGCGGGAATTCGGCAAGGACGTGCCGCACCCGCGTGGTTATGGCAATAACGCTCGGGTGTTGGGTCGTTACGTGCGGGATCTGCACGTGCTGAGTTTGGAAGATGCGATTCGCAAGATGACGAGTTTGCCCGCCGCCACATTCCGTTTTGCGGAGCGCGGCTCCCTGCGGGAGGGCTATTGGGCGGATATCGTGATTTTTGATGCCAAGAAAATTGGTGATCCCGCGATCTACGCTGATCCGCATCATTACGCGGTCGGGGTGCCTTATGTCTTGGTTAATGGCGTCCCTGTAATTGATCGCGGTGAACATACCGGCGCCAAACCTGGCATGGCCTGTCGGGCAATGGTTCCCGCGGCCTTGGCGTCAGCCCCCGTCGGGCTCAACGCTCAACTGACTGCCCTCGTTGCTCGGCCTGAATTCGCCGAGGCGATTTGGGGGGTGCAGATTAAATCACTTACGAGTGGACGGGTGTTATTTGAGCATCAGCCCGATCGGCGCATGAGTCCGGCGTCCAATTGTAAACTCTACGTGGGCGCACTGGCGCTCGATCAATTGGGTGGTGATTATCGTATCCGCACTCCCATTCAAGCGACGGCGGCGCCGGATCAGGCCGGTGTTTTAGCGGGTGATGTTATTATCGCGGGTCGGGGCGATCCGAGTTGGCAGCATCGTTCTACGCAAAAAGATTTCTGGACGCTCTTTGATCCGTTCATCGCCGCTTTGCGGCAGGCGGGGGTGAAGCAGATCACGGGCGATATTGTGGCCGACGCGACTTACTTGCGGGTGCCACCGCAAGGGGCAAGTTGGACGGCTGATGATATGGATTATGAATATGGCGCGGAAATTTCGGCTATATCGCTGGCGGATAATTACGTTGACCTACGCATCACCCCAGCGACCGCGGTTGGTCAGACCAGTGTCCTCACCGTACTCCAACCGGAGAGCGGGCTGGAATTTGATAATCGCATTGTCACTGGCTCAGCCGACAGTGCGCGCGAGGTTCGCGTGCAACGTCTCCCGGGAGAAAATATCGTTCACTTAACCGGCAGCCTGCCGCTCGGGGGCCAAGACGAACTGACCGAAGCGTCTGTGCCGCGACCGGCCGCGTGGTTTGCCACGAGCTTGCGGGCCGCACTCCAGCGGGCGGGCATCAAGGTTGCTGGCCAGGCCCGCAGTCGGCGCTGGCCCGACGCCGCCGCGCCCGGCGCAGTGCAAATCGGTGAGATCATATCTCCTCCGCTGCGCGAATTAGTCGCGGGGTTCATGCTGCCTTCGCAGAATCTCGAGACCGATCTTATTTTTGCCTATCTGGGTGAGCAAACGCGTACCGCGACGACGCCGGCTTGGCTGCGTTCCGATGAATTAGCGGTCACGGCGTTAGAAAAATTCCTCGCTCGTATCGGCACTCCGCCATCAGCCGTGCTGTTTGATGAAGGCTCCGGTCTTTCGCGTAACAATCTGGCGTCGGCCTCCGCTACGGTAAATTTACTCACGACGATGGCGACGCATCGCGAAGCCGCCGCATTTTTGGCCTCCTTGCCGACCGCGGGCGTTGACGGCTCTTTGGCTAAGCGGATGCAAGGGACTGCGGCGGAGGGAAACGTTCATGCCAAAACCGGCGGGCTCCGTTGGGTCAATGCCTTGTCGGGCTATGTGACGACGGCCGCCGGCGAGCGGCTAGTTTTTAGTGTGATACTCAACCGTTATCTGGCCTCGCCCGGTCATAAAGGCACCGCCGCCCTTGATGAAATCGCGGTGCGGCTCGCTTCGGAGGGA
>SXZN01000282.1 GCA_005787865.1 Opitutaceae bacterium
CGGGGAGCCGATCACCCTGGCAGGCTTTCACATCGCCGCGAGCGAGACCGATCACTGGGTTGAAAATCTCACCGGCTTCGGTGGTAATGGCGCCCATCTCGGCCTCAGTATCGTACACGCCCACGCGCAGCAGGGCCATCCATTGTTGCCCGTCATCCAAGGCGCTGAACCAACGCAACGCGGCATCACTCCCGCTGATGATATCGATCTCTTTCTCAGCGGTAACTCGGCGGTGGACGTCGCTGATCTGATGCGCATAATTATTGCCACAGCGCAGCGCGATCGCCTCACCGCTTCAAACGCTCAGGGCTTCGTCGATTTCCAACTTACCCGCGGCCTGCTTGGCCTGACCACGTAACCCCAGCAACCAAGTTCTAGATTGCTGCTTCCTCCCGATCGAAAAGAAAAGCATTAACATAAATTCCTCCCCCAATGCTTACCCGTCGCCATTTTCTCGTTGGGTTGTCCACGGCCGCCGCTTCGGTCTGGGTACAGAAAGTTTCGGGCGCGCCGAATCCTCTGACGGAAACAATTATTGGCCACGGTAAATTTCGCTATCGAGTGCAGAAAGACTGGGTCGCCCCGGGCCAAGGCCGCCACCACCCTATTTTAAATTGCCACGAAATGATTCAGGTCAGGGATGGTCGCTTGTTTATGATTGGGGATCATGAGACTAACCAAATGTTGGTTTATAATACCGACGGCACAATCTTGACCTCATGGGGCTGCGTCTGGCCGGGCGGCCATGGCCTGACGCTCTCAGCCGAGAACGGTGAAGAATTTCTTTTGGTGACGGACTGCGGCCTGTGGAAAAATGGCAATGGCGGCTTCCGCCAAACGGGGCGGGTCACTAAGACTGATCTGAACGGGAAAGAAATTTTCAGCCTTAGTCATCCGATGGCGGTGGGGGCCTACGAGCCATCGATGTTATTCAATCCCACCGAAACGGCGGTCGCTCCGAACGGCGATATCTACGTCGTCGATGGCTACGGCTCCCAGTTTGTCTTGCAGTATGATCACAACGGCAAATTTATCCGCCGGTTTGGCGGCAAGGATGGTGCCCCGGCCGAACAGCGTTTAAACACAGCGCACGGTATCGCGGTTGATCTCCGCGCGGGCGTTAATCAAGCCACACTCTTGATCACCTCGCGGCAGGATCATTGCTTCCGGCGCTTTACTCTCGACGGAAAGTATAGCGAGACCATCACCATACCCGGCGCCATGGTTTGCCGCCCCGTCTTCGCCGGCCAAGAACTTTTCGCGGGAGTGTGCTGGTCGAATAATCCCATCCTCAGTAAACTCACCAATAACCCCAGTGGGTTTGTCGTTATCCTTGATGGTAACAATCAAGTGGTCAGTGCTCCCGGCGGGACTACGCCTACTTATGTTGACGAGAAATTGCAACCCCTCACCCGCGCCGAACCCGTCTTTGATCATGGACACGATGTCTGCGTGCTCCCCAACGGTGATTTGATCGTCTGTCAGTGGAATGCTTTCCAATCCTACCCGATTAAACTCGAGAAATTAGCTTAGTGCACACGGTTGATAATCACGAGGACTGGCCGCGGCAGGCAGCGGTGATGGCCCCTGATTATCCAACAAATTTACCTCGTCATGAAAATTTATTCTGGGCGCAACCGCGGACCACTTTATTTATTAACACTGGCCATATTTTCCGGGAGTCTCACGGCCCTGGTAATGTTTAGCGCTGAACCCAGCGCGAGGCTAGCGCTACCTGATTCGATTTGGAACCTTACGACGGATGACACAAAATTATCGATCGGCATCGACTCAAGCGGACAGCTGTCCCTCTACGAATTAAGCAATCCAGCGACGGGTTGGAATTGGCTCTCGGCGCCAGCGGTGGTGCCTTTGATGAGCGAGGTGTTCACCGCAGCTAAACAGAAAGTCACGGTCCATTGGATATTTAAAGACGCCCATTTAGACCAGCGCGACGGACAAAAGCTGAGCGTGCGCTTCACTTGTGCTTCGCCGGCCTTGGAATTGCGCAGTGAGTGGTGGGCCCGTCCTGGCCGCGGCCCGATTCGGCATGCCATGTTCATTCGCAATGCCTCGGGCCAAGCTATTCAATTTACTCCCCAGGCTAGTATCGACCTGACTTTGGCTGCGCCCAACGGAAATAATAAAGTGCTGCAGGCTTGGTATGTGAACGATGAAGGTGCCTTGTGGGGAGCCGATCCCGGCATCGCCAAAATCTCGGGCGTGGTAAAAGACATCGTCACGCCCACTTACCACCAAGAAATCGCCGCCACTCCGGGCTACGACTGGGTGCCGATGGTTTTCCTTGAGGCCAACGGCGCCCAAGGAATCTACCTTGGCATCGAATGGAGCCATTGCTTCATTAAAATGAACGGCCAGACCGCAGCGACGGGCCTCGCCGTGCAGCTCCAAGCGGGCCATTCCACGAACGTTGCGATCGAGGCTCCCGCCGGTTGTGAATTTGAAGTTCCCCCGGCCCTCATCGGGACTTATCGCGGCGACATTGATGATGCGGGCAACAGCCTGAGAAAATATTTATTCGCTTACTCCATGCCAGCGGAACTGCGCACCGATGTTACTTACCCTAAATTACAATGGAATGCTTTTACCGCGACCGGGAAAACGCACAGCTCGCAAACGGAGCCAACCTCGTGGGACCCCGTAGCGGTAAAATATTATCCGCTCATTAAAGAAGCGGCTGCGCTGGGATTTGAAGAGATGACGGTGGATGTCGGTTGGTGGCAAGGCAACGAGCCGGATACCGACCTCATCGACTGGCCCGAGGGCATGAAGGCAGCGAGTGAAGCGACGCATCAGTTGGGTCTGCGTTGTGTACTCTACTGGACTGACAGCGTGGATACGCGCACGCCCCACGGCCGCGCGCTTCGCGCCCAACGCATCAAACGCCTCATCACGGAATATGGCGCCGATACCTGGCGTTCCGATAGCACGCGGGGAGCGGTCATCCGTGACGATTATTGGGCGGTGAAAGGTTTTTACGAAATGCTAGACACTCTAAAAAAAGAACTGCCACGCTTTCAGTGGGAAAATTGCTCCGGCGGCGGCCCCCTCAAGGATTACGGCGCGCTGAAACGAGCGACGAAGATTCAAATCCATGACAGCATCAGTCCGGCCATCACGAACCGCCGAGTGTTTTACGATAGCTCGCACGTCCTGCATCCCATCCAGATGCAATCTTTTTTGGGTTGGCACGCCCGCACGCTGCCCGGCCAGCTACAAGGATTAGTTTATGATTTTCGTTCGGTGGCGCTGGGCGCTTTCATGTGGTGGTTCGACAGCCCCAACCCTACCAATGGAGGTCAGGCTTGGACCGAGGCGGAGCGCCAGGCCATCG
This sequence comes from Opitutaceae bacterium, assembly GCA_005787865.1. Classification (GTDB taxonomy): domain Bacteria; phylum Verrucomicrobiota; class Verrucomicrobiia; order Opitutales; family Opitutaceae; genus Lacunisphaera. The sequence continues at coordinate 3,356 of SXZN01000282.1, forward strand.
CTCGGTCAGTTAATACCTACAAAACTAAATTACGCCCACTGATTCGCACCGCCGATCTGTATCATATTTTCCCACGGCCGGACGATAAAAACTGGGATGGGTTGCAATACTTCGATCCCGCCGCCGGCAAGGGAGTGGTTTTTATATTCAAACCGGCCGAGGGAGCCAACTCGATGTCGATTCGCCTGCGCGGTCTCGATCCACAGAAAAAATATCGAATCACCTTTGATGATGCGACGAACCCGACGATGGAAAAATTAGGGGCAGAATTAATGCAAGGTCTCGCGGTTACCCTGAAAGGTGCGCCGATATCAGAGTTAGTGTTTATCGAGGCGCAATAACCAGACACCCTCGGCAAAAATGCTTGGGGCCGGCCGAGTTTAATGGGGCATTTCCTCCCTTGCGGCCGAGCCAGCTTTCACGAACCTCCCTCGATGCGCCTGACCCTCCGCTGTTTTCTCGCTTTAGGCGCATCGTTATTGACTGTCATCTCCCTGCCCGGACACGACTCGAGCACGGCGATGACGACGGCCGCCCAGAAATTTATCGCCGCGCTTGATCCAGCCCAACGCGCCCGCACGATGTTCAGTCTCACGGCCCCAGAGCGCACGCACTGGTCTTTTGTGCCCGCCAAACGGCTCGGTTTACCGCTGAAAGACATGACCCCC
>SXZN01000055.1 GCA_005787865.1 Opitutaceae bacterium
CGGGTTGGCCGTGGTCATCCAACTATTAAGCGGCGAGCTATCATAATTGACGGTTTGATTATCGGCTAACCACTTGGCTGAACCGCGGGCCACGCCGAGCGTGCCGAGCGTAATGATAAAGGGAGTCATGCGCAGACCGGCAATGGCCGAGCCGTTCAGCAGACCGATTAGCCCACCTGAGGCGATGACGGTCAAGAGAACCGAAACGGGGCCCCAACCATGTTGGATCAGCAAGGCGCCGACGACACTGGTGAGAGCAATCGTTGAGCCGACGGATAGGTCGATGCCGCCGCTGACGATAATCATCGTCATGCCGAGCGCCCCAATGGCGACAATCACCGTTTGGGTAAAAATAATCTTAAAATTATTATAGGTCAGAAAATATTCTCGGGTTTCCGTTGGGAGAGAGAAAAAAGCAATAACCAGAATGAGCCCGATGAAGGGGCCGCTCTTGGCGAGGATAGTTTTTAAGGTGGCGTGCATGGCAGTTAAAAAAAGTCTGGAGTGGGATCGGTATCTTCAGTCGGCAGTGATTACGTGCTGCCAGTGGCCGCGCGCATGATGTCGGTTTCATTCCAGTCGGCGCGGGGGCGGATGGCCGTGAGTTCGCCGCGGCACATGACCCCAATGGTGTCGCAGAGACCGAGCAGTTCGGGTAAGTAGGAGCTAACGATCACCACGGCTTTGCCGGCGGCCGCGAGTTCGCTCACGAGTTGGTAAATTTGCGCCTTGCTGCCCACATCGATTCCCCGGGTCGGCTCATCGAGCAGAAAAATTTGGGCGGGGTGTTCGAGTAAGCGAGCGAGGGCGACCTTTTGCTGATTGCCGCCGGAAAGTTCGCTGATGGTTTGTCCCGAGTCGCGGCATTTCACGCGTAAAGCATCCACCCAGTGTTGGGCGGCGCGTTGTTGCCGACTTTGCTGAACCCAGCCGCCGCGGCCAAAAGTATTCATTTTGGTTAACGTCAAATTGTCCGCAATCGATTGATTGAGCATCAGGCCTTCCTCTTTACGGTTTTCGCTCAAAAATCCGACGCCCTGTTGCCAGCGGTCGCGGGGCGTGGCGGCATGGGCCGGCGTCCCGATCAGACAGACTTCCCCGCGAGTGAGCGTCTCGAGGCCAAAAATCGCTCGGAGCAAATCAGTGCGGCCGGCCCCGATGAGACCGGCTAGACCAAAAATTTCTCCCGCGCGCACTTGCAAACTGCAGGTCGGGGGGACGGATGCACCGTGGCCTGAGAAGATATCTCTTCCGGCAAAGCGTGCCAGCACGGCCGTTTTCACGGCGAGCACGACGGCGCCCGGCTGATGCGGGGTGCGCGGATAAAGATCTTTGACCTCGCGACCAGTCATTAAGGTGACGAGGTGATCAAGGCTAGCGTCTTTCATCGCGCCGGAGCCGACCGTCTCCCCATCTTTTAAAACCGTGTAACGATCCGCGATGCGGCTGCACTCCTCAAGAAAATGGCTAATATAGATAATGCTGACGCCTTGAGCGCGGAGTCGGCTGATGGTTGCGAACAATTTTTCGGTGTCCGCTTGGGTCAGACTGCTCGTCGGTTCGTCCATGATGAGGACTTGGGGTTGCAGCAGCAGCGCCCGGGCAATTTCGATAATCTGTTGTTCGGCGATCGAAAAATCTCCCGCTTTCTGATCGAGCGCGAGGCCGCCATGACCTAATTGTTCGAGGGCGGTTTGGGCGCGGGCGCGGGAAGTGTCCTGATCGACGCAACCCCAGCGGGTGGATTCGGCGCCAAGCAGAATATTTTCCTGCGCGGTGAGGTGGAGCGCGAGATTGAGCTCTTGATAGATCATCGCGACGCCCTTGAGGCGGGCATCGTGGGGGTTTTCAGGCTGATAAGGCTGACCGCTCAGCTCCATCTCGCCGGCATCAGCGGCATGAGCGCCGCTGAGAATTTTCATTAAGGTGCTTTTACCCGCCCCATTTTCTCCAATGAGGGCGTGGACTTCGCCGGGGGCAATCGCGAGCGAAACGCTGCGGAGCGCGCGCGTGGCACCGAAGCTTTTCTGGAGGCCGGTAAGGCGCAGCCGGACAGCAGGAGTCATTTCAGATACTTATCGAGTGGCGGATGGACGATGTCCGCCATGGAGGGGTCATCAAAATTAGCGAGGGTCACAAAGCCCACCCCTGTGTCGATCTGGGCCGGCACTTTCTCCCCGCGCAGGGCAGCGACGACCGTTTTGACCCCGAGATAACCCATATTGAGGGGATTCTGGACGACGAGACCGTCGATGTGGCCAGACTTTAGTCCGGCGTTGAGCGTTTCGCCGGAGTCGAAGCCCACAAATTTTACCTTACCGGCGAGGCCAGCGTCGCGGAGGGCGAGGAGGAGGCCAGCGGTGGTGGATTCATTGCAGCCATAAACTCCGGTGACTTCACGCCCGTAGCGGCTCAAGAGATTTTCGGCGGCGCTCTTGGCGGTATCGCGGGTGGCGCCGGCGTGTTGATCCGTGGAGAGCAAATAAATGCCCGGAAAATCCTTTTTCATAACCTCGAGAAACCCTTCCTCGCGCTCCTCGGTGCTGGCAGAGCCGACCTGGAGGCGGAGCATGATCACCTTGCCCTTGCCCTCGAGGAGGCGACCAAGGTTGCGCGCCGCGATCCGGCCGCCCTCGCGGTTATCGGTGGAGACATAGCTCGTAATGGCCTTCGTCAAGAGCGCAGAGTCGATGATGACTACAGGGATTTTGCCGCGCGCGGCGGTCTCGACCGGAGCGACGAGGGCTTTATTATCGAGCGGGGCAAGGACGATCCCATCGACGTGGCGGCCAATAAAGTTTTCCACGACTTGGATTTGTTGTTCCCGGTCATCTTCCTTCAGCGGACCTTTCCAGATAATATTTACCGTGATACCTTGGGTTGCCAGCTCGAGCTTGGCCTTTTCCGCGCCGGCGTGGATGGATTTCCAAAATTCATGCGTCGTGCCCTTGGGGATGACGGCGATGGTGTAGGTGTCAGCCGCCCAAATAGCGGTGGTAGAGCAGGCAAGGAGCAGGAGGATTTTATACCAGCAATTCTTCATGGGGAGGGAGGGGCAGGGGTTATAAATAAACCAAAGAGAAATAGCTGAGCGAGTTCCACCTTTTTTGTGGCGGCAGGCCGATCAAATTTGGGCCTGGGGTAAAATTGAGTGACTTTATACTGACCGCGGTGCCGGGCTGCTCGCTTCTGCTAAATATGCACCTATTGCGATCAGCCGCGCTCGTAGAGGTTGGCTGCGGGTGGCGAAATCACGTTGGTGGGTTTCATATTCGGTCCGGCCATCCGGTGTTTCAATGCGGATGGGGGAAAAGCCGAGTGGGGCGAAGTCGTAGGGACTAGCGCGCATGTCGATTTCGCGGATGTCGCGCGCGAGAGCAAAACAGTCAGCGATCAATTCGCTCGGGATAAACGGGGCGAATTTAAAGGCCCATTTATAAAGATCCATATTCGCATGCAGACAGCCCCGCTGTTCGAATGCCGAGGTATTC
>SXZN01000283.1 GCA_005787865.1 Opitutaceae bacterium
CCTCGTCATCGACCTTCAAGATATCGGCGTACGTTCTTATACTTTCAATGTCGTGATGCGCCTCGCGATGGATGCTTGTTTCACGCACGGCGTTGAAGTCATCGTCTTGGATCGACCCAATCCCCTCGGCGGCTTGAAAGTCGATGGACCGCCGCTCGATCCAGAAAATATGAGCGGCGTCGGCGCTTTTCCGCGCATGCCGTACGTGCATGGGCTAACGATTGGGGAAATTGCCCGCATGGCCAAAGAGGGCTCGCGCGCGATCGCGGGCATGCCGCTCTCTGAAGAAGTACGCGCCAAGGGGAAATTAACCGTCATTCCCATGCGTGGTTGGACGCGCGCCATGCGCTGGCCGGACACTGAATTAAAATGGATCGCGACCTCCCCCAACGTACCCAGTTACGAGGCCGTCATTGGCTACGCGATGGTGGGACTCGGCACCCAAAATAGTGGTTGGACCTGGGGCATCGGCCGCGATTTTCCATTTCGCGGCATCGGTTTTCCTAGAAAAACTCCCGATGAAATTATCAAAGCCCTCGAGGCCTACAAAATCCCTGGCCTCAAGCTAGTGAAACTACCGGGCCTCGATCGTGGAGGTAAAATCATCACGGGGGTCTATGTGCAAATCGCCGATTGGGAGGCGTGGCATCCGACCGAACTCTCCTTCTATATGCACAAGCAAGCGGCAACTTGGCAGCGGCTGAATCCTTTTGCCACGCTCACCAGCGAGGAGGCCCGCACTTTTAAAATTCATGTAGGCTCCAATGCTTGGCTCACCGCTCTCAGCCGTGAAGGCCGCACCATCAATGTCGCTAGCTTTATCCAAAATTGGACGACCCGCGCGAAGATCTACCAGGACGAAACTAAGAAGTTTTGGCTCTACCGGTAAGCGCACGCTCGACGCGGCCTTCGCTGCCGAAAAAATAATCAAGGAGCGCGGGGCTTGGCTTAAAAGCCCGCGCGCTGACGGCAGGAATATTTATTTAGCGTCCGAGCGGGCGGCGCTATTCTTAGCCACCCAAGCATCGTACGCCGCCCGAGGCATAAACTGCAGCGAGGCTGAGTTAATGCAGTAACGCTGACCAGTGGGCGCCGGGCCGTCAGGAAAAACATGGCCGAGATGACTGCCATCAACGGCACTGTGCACCTCGACGCGCTCCATGCCCCAACTACTATCACGCGTCTCCGCCACAAAGGCGGGCTCAATGGGCTTCGTGAAGCTGGGCCAACCAGTGCCCGAATCAAATTTATCGCGGCTATCGAATAACGGAGTGTCGCTGCCGACGGCAAAATAAACTCCGTCCGCATGATGATTCCAGTACTCATTGCGAAAGGGCGGCTCCGTACCCTGCTGCCGGGCCACCTTAAATTGCTCAGGCGTCAGGAGCGTGCGCCACTCGGCTTCCGTGCGCTGCACCTTCGTCTTGCTCATATCAATCACGACTCGCGACGGGAGCCCGCAGGCGGATTTTTCATCGCCTGGAGCACAATAAGGGACCGCGGCGTTTTGATCTTTAGCTTTCATAGTGGAATCGGCGGCGGTTAAGAGGCCGGCCCCAGCGAGTGTCGCGAGCAGGGCCAGCGTGGAGCGAGACGATGCGGTCATGAGAAAAGAGTGAGCTAAGAATTAGCTTTTGGCAAACACGGCTGACTGCTTAACCCCGTCGGGTCCTATTCTGTGCGCACCTGCACCGTCCCATCATGGAACTCATTTACGAGGACTTGCCCCGGCTTAAGGCCCTGCGCGCGCGGCACCGGCCGACCGGCGGCATCTCGGACGATCACATAACCTCGTTTAAGCACTGAGGCGGGACTCGCTGATTCCAACCGCTTCCAAAGTGACAGCAACCGATGCGATTCCTGCTGCACCCGCTTTTCCGGCGAAGCCTGCGCGAGCCGGGCTCGCACGGTCCGGACCGTCTCCCGTCGTAATTGCAGAACCGACCGCGTCGCGGCGCCCAAGCGATTACCGAGATCATCGAGCCGAAGATAATTTTGCTCAATAGCCGCCGCCGGCGAAAGCAGCCGCAAGCGACTGCGCGCGTGAGCCAGCTTCTCTTGCGCGCGCCCGACCACAGAATTGAGCGCGGTAACCATCCCCTCCCCAGCCCGGGTCAGGCGATCGCGGGCCTCAAGATAGTTGCTCGATATTAATTCCGCCGCACCGCTCGGTGTTTCCGCGCGCACATCGGCCGCGAGGTCACAAAGCGTAAAATCGATCTCATGCCCCACCGCGGAGATAATCGGGACGCCACAGGCCGCCACGGCCCGCACTAATAATTCTTCATTAAACGCCCACAAATCCTCAATACTCCCGCCCCCGCGCCCCACCACGAGTAGATCAAAAATGTTAAGCCCCTCCGCGAGCGCGAGCATCGCGGCGATTTCGGCCGCCGCGCCTTCACCCTGCACCTTCGCCGGCAGCACCACCAAGCGCCCCGTCCAACCGCGCCGCGTCAGGATCCGCATGAAATCCTGCACCGCCGCTCCAGTCGGCGAAGTAATAAAGCCCACCGTCCGCGGCAACAGCGGGAGCGGCTGCTTGCGGGCCGCCTCAAACAAGCCCTCCGCCGCCAACTGCTGCTTCAATTTTTCAAATTCTTGCTGAAGTCGCCCCGTGCCATGCTCGATCAGCGCTCTGACGACGAGTTGATACTGGCCGCGCGCCTCGTAGACGCTGATTTCACCGTAAACTAAAACCTGCAACCCATCCCGCAAGACCACGGTCTGACGCTGCGCATCACCCCGAAAAAGCACGCAGCTAATTTGCGCGCCGACATCTTTCAGCGAAAAATAAATATGCCCGCTGGCCTGGGCCCGAAGATTGGAAACCTCGCCCCGCACCCACCCAGGACGCAGCCCGCCCTCGAGCAAGGTCTTCACCTCGTGCGTAAACTCGGTGACGGAGCGGATCCGCCCAGCATCATCGAGCGTTAGGTCAGGAGTTTTTTTTGCCATAATGCCGGCGAACAAAATGAATTAAAAGCGACAGACCCACAATGGCGCTGAAGCCGATAATCGCGAGCCGTGACTTACCTTGCAAAATAGCATCACCAAAAATGACAAAGCCGATACTCATTGGCATGACTACCGCCCACGAGACCCAGAGGTAAGTTAAAAAACGAACCCGCGCGAGGCCCAGCAAATAACTTTGCACAAAATAAGGCGGGCCCGGTGTGATACGCACGATCAAGGTTAATTCGCTATGATCAGCCTCCTGAAGTTGCGGCACCCGATATTTGGTCTGCGCAATTAAATGCTCCAACCATGGCCGCAAACCAGCGGCCACCAACCAGTAGGTCAGCACTAAATTAACCGCTAGCGCGATGCCGCAGTACAGTAACACGAGCGGCAGACCGAGCTGGGCGCCGAAAGTAGTACCAGCCGTCAAGGTGAACGCTAGCATCGGACAACCCACCGCTGGTAGAATCGCCATCGCGGTAAAAAAGGCCAGCGGCCCCGCATCCCGCAGCACGTTCAGGCCATCATCTAGCGCGAACCGCAGACTAAAATCATGAATTTTTAGCCACCAGAAGCCGGCGCTAGCCAAGGCCAGCAAGAAAAGGAGCCCGATAATTAATTTTAAGAGCGACGGACGTTTTTCCACCTCCCCACCATGCCGAAATCGCTTCGGCCCCGTCAAGGGCGGAGGCGCGGCACCCTCGTCGCTCAAGGTTTCAAAGCTACTCGCCGATAAGCCGCTAAACTAAAAAAGTTATTTTCGTCGCCGTAAAAAAACCAGGTGCGTTTCTCAACTCGTCCCTCTCGTCCCGCGAAATGTCGCGCCGGCACCACTAACCAGCCGGACCAATGCTGGACCGCCGCTTCGGCCGTGACGGGCAATTCAGCCAGCGTTTGCAGCTCAACTCTTCGATTTTCTTCAGTTCGTAAAAATGCCGCCAGCGGTTGATTGACCGGCAACGCCACCCGCAAGGGAGATCCGATTTGATCAAGCGCTCCCGTCCAAGCCCTCACCTGATGGTAGACGGTATAACCTAAAGCTCGCTCGGGCTGCCGGACCGCGGGCCAACCGGCCTGATAAGCATAAGCCGTGCTTTGCCAAAGCGTCAGGCTGGCACCCACGGCAGTTGAAGCCCAACCCGCGATCCGTGCGTAGCGGGGCAGCGAGGCCAATCCCCACGCGGCCACCACCGCCAGCCAAGGCGCGACGAGCACCCAGAATCGAAAACTATAAGGATGCCACTGCAGCAGCGCATAGAGCCAAATCTCAAAAAGCCCCACGCCCACGCTCCACCCAATTGCTAAATTCGCTCCCTGGCGCCGACGCTGGAGCAACGCAGCGCAAAAGGCGAGCAACGCCAAACCAAGACTCAGCACACCGACGGAAGCAACATCCGCATCCGGAGCGGGCAGCCGAAGAACTTTTTGCACGTTCGCCCGTCGATCCAGTTCATCGAAGGAGAATCGATCAGCGGAGGGCAACGGTGCGGCCAGTGACTCCGCCAGTGACTGGGCGCACTCGCCCCAACCAAGCGGCTGGGCGTTCGGTTCGAATAATTGCGCGAGCGTCGTGTGCAAATTGAGGCGAAGTTTTTTACTACGATCGGCTAGGGATAATTCAGGGCCGTGTTGTTGCTGCCTAGCCGCCGCGGGGCCCATGATATTGCCGTACGTCTCGAGATTGCGCATTAATCCAGGGACAACCAGCAACAGAGTAGCGAGCAGACCCGCCAAAAAAGTTGTTAGCCACGCGCGGCCAGCCAGCCGATAGCGCCAAGCGCACCACACCACCCACCCCAAAACACTCGGCGCCAGATAAAATAAAGTGCCCCTAGATCCAAGGGCCAAAGCGACCCCCGCCCCACCGAGCCTTGATCCCGCTGGAGCGCTATTAGCCAAAGATAAAAAGCCGCCGCAAAAATCCCCGCGGTAAATAAATCCGTATATGCGGCACTAAACTGCGGCCCGACATTAGCCATCCCCAAGAGCAAGCCGGCCGCACCCAGAGCAGCCGCGCGACCTAAACCCGTACAGCGCGCCAGCCCCGCCATGGCGACCAGCAGCAGACCACCCCCGAGCGTCTGCGCTAGGGCCACCCAGGCGAAGCCCGTGCGGTGAGCTCCCGCTAGCCAAGCCATGACCAAATCCGGCGCGACGGGCATATAATTTAACCGCGCATCATCGGTCGCAAAATGCGTGATCCGCCCCTCCTGCAGCCAGAGCCCAAGGCGCGAAAGCCGATAAGTGAGCGCATCGTAAACCACGGGCTCCCCG
>SXZN01000284.1 GCA_005787865.1 Opitutaceae bacterium
ACCGCGATTGCGAAGAGGACAAAAATCATCCCATTCGCTGGGCTGGGGGCGGGCCCGAAGCGCCAGAAGGCAATGAAGTTAAGATTAGCCGCGTTCAGCATCAGTTCGATCCCGAGTAGAACGAGAATGGTATTGCTGCGGGCCAGCGCGCCGGTGAGGCCGATACAGAATAGTCCCGAAGAAATCAGGAGGCAGAGGTGGAGCGGCGTCATGGGGCATCCTCCGGGTTGCGCTTGGCTTCAGTCGCGGCGAGCAGGGTCGCGCCAATGAGCGCGACGGTGAGAATGACGCCGATAATCAGGAGCGCCGCGCCGTGGCGGTCCATTAACTCGAGGCCAATTAATTTAACTGTTGTGGCGGGGGCGGTGAGCGCGGTGGCGGGGAATTGTGAAGCCACGACCGCGGCGGACAAGATGCCGGCCAAGCAGGCGCCAACGGTCAGGGCGGTGGTCGCGCGCTGCCGTGAGGCGGGTTCGATGACTACATCGGCGACTTGATTTTGCCGGGTCAGGAGAACCGCAAATAATACGACCATCGAGATCGCGCCAACATAGACGAGGATTTGCGCGAAGGCGACGAACTCCGCGCCGGCCCAGAGGTAGAAGGCCGCGACGCTGGCCCAGCTTAAAATCAGGAGCAGCGCGCTATGAATCAAATTGCGCAGCAGCATCGCGGCGGCCGCTGAGCCGAGCATAATGATCGCGATGCTGATTAAGGCGAAGGTCACAAAGTGATTAATCGGGTGCCAATTTTTGATGAATCCCTGTTCATGGGGCGTAGCGGTAGGTGCGCGGGGCGTAACCAGCCGTGAGCGTGCGGCCGAGCAGAATGAAAGGGATGACAATGATCGCTAAAGAAATGGCCCAGCGGATCAGCTGCAGTGGGCCAGTCCATGATGACGTGAGAATCCAAAAGGCCGCATTGCCGACATTGAGTAGCGCCAGCGGCACTAGAAATTGCCAAGCGAGCCGGGTCAGTTGATCGATGCGCAGGCGGAGCAAGGTGCCGCGAATCCAGATAAAGAAGACCAGCATGCCGATTAACTTCAGCATGAACCAAGCGTACGAAGGAATAAATTGCAGCGCGGCGATCGGGGCCTGCCAGCCGCCGAGAAAGAGCGTTACGCCCAAGCCGCTGAGGGCCGTGAGGCCAAAATATTCTGCCATGAAAAAGAGGGCGTATTTAAATCCAGAATATTCCGTCAGGTGGCCCGCGATCAGTTCGCTTTCCGCTTCGGGCAAATCAAAGGGGGAGCGATTGGATTCGGCTAAGGCGGCGACGAGAAAGATAATAAAAGCTGGGAAGCCCCAAGGCGTGAAGACAAACCAGTGCGGGAGAAAACCAAAGGTCCAGCCGCCTTGCGCCAGGACGATGCCTTGGCTGGAAAGGGTGCTCGTCACGAGGACGATGGGCACCACCGAGAGGATGAGGGGCAGTTCATAGCTAATGAGCTGAGCCAAGGCCCGCATGGCGGCGAGGAGGGAGTATTTATTCCGGCTCGACCAGCCCGCCATAAAAATGGCGAGCTCCGTGGCGGCGCCGGCGGCGAAGAAATAAAGCAGCGCGGCATCAAGTTCGACGGGGATGAGGTGACGCCCAAACGGCAGCACAGCAAAAGTCATCAACGAGAAGGCGACCACAATCACTGGAGCTAGAAAGTGCAGACATTTATCGGCGGCGGCGGGCACGATGTCTTCCTTCGTGAGAGTTTTAATGGCATCAGCAAAAGGCTGGCTGAGTCCGAAGAGGGTGAGCCCTTTAATCCACGGCAGGCCGGAGCGATTGGGCCCGAGGCGATTTTGCAGGCGAGCCAAGAGCTTGCGTTCGGCAATCGTCGTGAAGGCAAAGAAGGTCCCAAAGACGGCGAGCACGGCAACGATCGTGATCAGATGATGGCCCAGCCACTGCAGCGGGGCGGGCAGAAAATTGACGACCCAGTCGCGCAATACCAAAGGCGCGCGTTCCAGGAATGAATCAGTGAGTGCGGCGGCGCTCATGGGGTGGCCGGCGGCGGGGTGACCACCGGTTTAGCGGCGGCAGCTGCCGCTTTGGCGGCCGCGGCCACTTTCGCTTTTTCTTCGGCGGCTTTGCGCTCGGCAAGCAGGCGGCCATCGACCTCCGCGGCCTCCACCGGATGGATCTCGTGATAATAGCTATTGGGCTTCGCCAAGCGTTCACGATCGAGGAAGAGATCCTGAAAGCGATCAGTCGTCGTGATCTCGAAGACTTTATCCATCTTGATCGCATCGAACGGACAAACCTCGACGCAGATTTGGCAGCTCATGCAGACGGAAGTATCGATGCCAAAGATCGCGGGGTAGAGCTGGAGTTTGCCGGTGGCGTCAGGTTTCTTGTCCTTGCTCTTCTCGATGATGATGCACTGCGGCGGGCATTCTTTTTCGCAGATCTGGCAAGCGACGCACCGGAGCGTACCCATGGGATCGGTCGCATTCTCGGTGATGAGAAAGGGGAAATTGCGATAATTTTCTGGGAGGACCGTCTTTTGCTCTGGGTACTCTACCGTCACCATGCGCTCAGGATCGTGGTAGCTCCCGGCGAAGTTTTTCGCCGTGACGATGAGACCATTGATGATGCCGGAGCCGAGCATGGGTAGTTTAGCGGTCTACTTCGCCGAGGACGATGTCGATGCTGCCGAGGATGACGACGGCATCGGCGATGGTGTGGCCGAGGCACATTTCCTCGAGCAAGGTGAGATTAATTAGCGACGGCGGCCGGACGCGGTACCGGTAGGGATTGGGTGAGCCATCGCTGATCAGGAAAAAGCCGAGTTCGCCCTTCGGGCCTTCGAGTCGGCCGTAGGCTTCGCCGGCCTTCGGGCGAAAGCCGCGGAGTTTAGCCTTGGGATCCATGATCGGGCCGGCGGGGAGTCGCTTGAAAGCTTGTTGCAGAATTTTTACGGACTCACGCATTTCTAGAATCCGCATCATGTAGCGATCATACGTATCGCCGTGTGCGCCGAGGGGGACGCGGAAATCAAACTGGGCATAAAAAC
>SXZN01000285.1 GCA_005787865.1 Opitutaceae bacterium
GGTCGGGGTTGGTTTAATTCTCTGCGCCGTGCCTAATTCCTTCGGCAAACTTTTCCAGATAACCACTTGGGGCGAAAGCCATGGCGCGGCCGTGGGCGTGGTGATCGATGGCTGCCCGCCCCGACTCCCCTTAACGGTGGCTGATCTCCAAGCAGATCTTGATCGTCGTCGCCCCGGCCAGAGCGACATCACGACTCCCCGCAAAGAGGCGGATAAAGTGGAGATACTCGCGGGAGTCTTTGAGGGCCTGACCACTGGAGCACCCCTCTCATTTTTAGTTCATAACAGCGACCAACGATCGGAGGCTTATGATGAGATGCGCGAAAAATTCCGCCCTTCACACGCCGATTATACTTATCAGGCTAAATATGGCCATCGCGACCACCGCGGCGGCGGACGTTCGTCTGCGCGTGAAACGATTGGTCGCGTCATCGCCGGGGCTGTCGCCAAGAAGATACTTGCCTTGGCGGGCGGCGTGGAGATTCGGGCCTACGTGACGCAGATCCATGACTTAGCCGCGCCGGGGATGAGCAATTTCCCAAGCTTGGCTGACGTTGAGGCTTCCGCGGTGCGTTGTCCGCATGCGGCGACTGCGGCTCAGATGATCGAGCGAATTAAACAAGCGCGCAGTGAGGGCGATTCTGTTGGTGGGATCATCGAATGCCGTGCTCGTCTGGTGCCAGTCGGCCTGGGCGAACCCGTATTCGATCGGCTCGAGGCTGATCTGGCTAAGGCGATGCTCTCGCTACCAGCGACGAAGGGTTTTGAAATCGGCAGTGGCTTTACCGGAGCCCAACTGAAGGGCTCCGAACACAATGATGCCTTCGTGCCCCGCGGGGCCGGGATCGGCACCGCAACCAATCGTTCCGGTGGCGTGCAGGGCGGCATTAGTAATGGAGAGGAAATTATCTTCCGCGTCGCGTTCAAGCCGACTGCCACAATCCTCCGATCTCAGGAAACAGTGGATCTTCACGGGGCCGCGACTGATTTGCATGCCCGGGGTCGCCACGATCCCTGCGTGGTACCGCGCGCAGTGGTCATTGTTGAGGCCATGACGGCGCTTGTGCTCGTTGACCACTGGATGCGTCAGCATGCACAAACCCAAACTTTTAAGTTTTGATCCAACCTGCGCTCAGCTCAAGCCGGCGCCACTCTTTAGGCGGGTTGACGGACTGAGGGTAGTGATGATCTTCGTTTTACTATGATTTCTGTTTATTTTTTAATTGGTTCGCCGGGCTCAGGACGCCGAGCGGTGGTGCGCGATTTAGTGGAGAACGGGCTCGCGGCGGAAGCCCCGGCGCTGCTGCTGCTGGCTGCGAGCGAGCTCGCCGATCCGGTCGATGCTAGATTGGCGGCGCTAAAAAATCTGACGGTGCGCCGTTGGGAGTGGGTCGCTCCAGAGTTTCCGGTCATGGAAATTGCTCCTGAGACCACCATTTTTTTTCAAGCAGACTCACGCGTTAGTCCGATGGATCAGCTGGAGGCACTCAAGCCGTGGCTGGAGTCGCAGGGCGCTGAGCTCGCGCGGATTTTTTGTTTCATCGATTGTCAGTTGGCGGAGAAGCATCCGGTGCTGAAGCAATGGTTTTCGGCCTGCATTCATTTTGCGGATGTGGTTTTTCTGACCAAGCGCGAAGGCGTCGCCAATAAGTGGCTCAGTGATTTTATTAATTCCTATAAAGACGAGTGTTTCCCTTGCCACTTTGTCCAAGTGAAGACCAAGGGGGAGCTCGCGAATCCTTTAGTGTTGCTCGACCCCACGCCCCGGCGGGTGTCGCAATATTTTGAGGAAGGGGAAACTTATGTGATCGAGGGACTCGAGACGGATGATGAAGAGGACGGCGATGAAGATACGGGCCTGCTGCCGCCGGAGCCCTATTTTATTCGCGACCTCAGCGGTCGGCGGGAGAAGGAACTTCCCGTGTTAACCGATTATTTGGGCCGTTCTGTTTCAGGATAAGGCCAATCGCGCTTCTCGGCCGCCAGTTGCCGCGATTTGCCCGCTTTGTTAATTAATACAATTAAGCTAAATTAAGGCTCGACGAAATAAGCAGCACAGGCGCAGGATTTAAATGTCTTCCCCCCCCCGTTTATTTCATGGCTTTGCCTAAATTCACGCTCGCATGGTTGGCTGTTAGTCTAGTCACGCAGGTGGCCGCGCAGACCGTCTCGCCGGATAATGTGCTGACAGCCGATGAGCAGGCTTCGCGCTTTCTGGCGCAAGCCACGTTTGGTCCTTCGACTGAATCGATTGCCGAGCTCCGCGCCTTAAACTATAATTATAGCACGTGGATTGATCGCGAGATGGCGAAACCCGCGACCCTGGCTGCGCCGCTGGCGCTGGCGGCGAAAACTTCGGGGCAAATAACGTCGATTACGGCGACCTACAATCGGCGCGCCCGTAATCAGGTGATGATATCAGGGAGCGACCAACTGCGGCAGCGGGTCGCTTATGCGCTGAGCCAGATTTTCGTTATCTCGGACAACAGTTCCGTTATCTATAATGCGGAGCAAGGTTCGAGTAGTTACTATGATATGTTACTGCGCAATAGTTTCGGGACCTTTCGCCAGTTGCTGCTTGAGGTGACGTATCATCCGATGATGGGGCGCTATCTGACGCATTACCAAAACCGCAAAGCAAACCTCACAACTGGGACGCGACCCGATGAGAATTATGCGCGCGAGATCATGCAGCTTTTTACTATCGGCCTTTATCAGTTAGATGCGGCTGGCAATTACATCAACGACAGCACCGGACGCCCGCTCGAGTCCTACACCAATAATCAGATCATGGAGATGGCGCGGGTGTTTACCGGATTTACCACCGAAGATTTTAATCCGAATGCCGTCGGGACGGGTACCGGCCAGCTCGATTTTCCCCGCATCACGACCCAAAATTATACCGCACCCATGAAGATGTGGGACAAGCAGCACGATATGGGGGCGAAAACGCTGCTGGATTATCCGGGTGTGCGAAAGCGCGACCTCCCGGCCAATCAGACGGGCATGCAGGACGTCAGTGATGCCATTGATAATCTCGTCGAGCACCCCTCGGTCGGGCCCTATATTTCGCGTTTACTCATCCAGCGTTTGGTCACCTCCAATCCTTCGGACGGTTATATAAGGCGCGTCGCCGCAATTTTTGCGAACAACGGCCGCGGGCAGCGCGGCGACCTGGCCGCAGTCATCAAAGCCATCTTGCTCGATAGCGAAGCCCGTAGTTTGAGCATGATTGTGGATCCGGAGCACGGGAAGCTCAACGAGCCCGTGTTGCGCTTTACCGCCTTGTTGCGGGCTTTCAAGTATAAGGTGCCCACCACCCTCTTGCCTTTTGATTTTGGCGGTGCGGCCACTGAAAATACGCTGGGCCAGTATCCGTTATCAGCGCCCTCAGTTTTTAATTTCTATCTACCCGATTATGAACCGCAAGGGGTGATCGGGACTTCCGGTCTCGTCGGTCCAGAGTTTCAGATTCTGAATGCCGTCTATGGCATTTCGACGCCGAATCTGTTTTACAATCTCATCCATACAACGGCGGGTAGTTTCAGCCTAGATCTTACGCCGCAGACCGCGCTGGCGACTGGGGCGATGATCGATAATATTGATCTGTTGCTCACGCACGGCATGATGAGCAGCGCGACGCGGGCGCAGATCACCACCGCCGTTGATAGTATCACTGCGGCCATGGTCCCTTCGGGTAGTACGCTTGCGTTGACCAAGGTTAGGCAGGCGATTTACCTGACCGCGATATCTCCGGATTGCGCCGTGCTCAAATAATACTCCCATGAGTTCTTCCTCTGATCGACCCCTCAATCGCCGCGAATTTATTAGTCAGGCGAGTTGCGCGGCCGTCGGCTCCACGGCGCTTTTTTCTACGCTGCTCACCTTGCGGTTGGCCAATTCCCTCGCGGCCCAGACGGTCTCAACGAGTGGTGATTATCGGGCGCTCGTCTGTCTGTTCCTCGCCGGCGGCAACGATTCCTTCAATATGTTGGTGCCGACCACGTCGGGGGAGTATGAGGCTTACGCAAAGAAGCGGGGTCCGTTGGCGCTCACGAAGGAGACATTATTAGAGATTACCCCAAGCAATCTCGGGGGGCGCACCTTGGGTATCCATCCGGCTATGCCCGAGGTTCGAGATCTTTTTAATGAGCGTCGCCTCTCTTTTATTTCGAACGTTGGCTCCTTGGTGCGTCCGTTAAATATGGCTGACTACAGGGCGGGTCGCTATTTGCCCGTCTCCCTCTATTCCCACGCCGATCAAGCAAAGCAGTGGCAGACGTGCATGCCTGATCAACGCACCGCGATCGGCTGGGGCGGGCGGGCGGCAGATATCATCAAGTCGCTTAACGGGCCAAATTTGGTCTCGATGAATATTTCGCTCTCCGGGCAGAATGTCTTTCTTACCGGCAAGCAAGCCTTCACCTATGCGGTCGGAGCTAACGGGGCGACGGCGTTGACCGGTTATAGTCCGACCGCGGTTAATAACCTAACAGCGCTGCGCACAAAAGGGGTCAGCAGTATTGTCGATCAGAACTACCGTAATCTTTTCGAGCAAACTTACGCGCAGAGCACGAGCGATGCGGTTGACTCTTATTATAGCTTCGCCGCGGCGCTGAGTGGGGTGACGCTGAAAACGCCGATCCCTGCGGGCAATTCCTTGGCGACAAACCTCGCCACCATCGCGCGCGTCATTTCCTCCAATCAAGGATTCGGCGCCCGCCGACAAATTTTCTTTGTGCAGATCGGTGGATGGGACAACCACACTGACTTGTTTAGCAACCAGCAGAATAATTTGGGCATGGTCAGCAAAGCCATCAACACCTTTTCCTCCGCGCTGACGGAGATCGGGATGGCTGATAAGGTCACCCTGTTTACCGCTTCAGATTTTGGCCGGACGCTCAGCTCCAATAGCACGGGCTCCGACCACGCGTGGGGCGCTAATCACCTCGTCATGGGTGGGGCCGTGAATGGCGGCAAGGTGGCTGGTGACAGCGCCAATGGTTATTATCCAGACTTCCAGAAAATATCCGAGATTGATACAGGGGCTGGTCGGATTATTCCTGGGGTGGCGGTCGATGAATACGCCCGCGATTTACTTTCATGGTTTGGTATCTCCAATGGAGATATGGATTATGTACTCCCCGCGTTTAGCACCCGCTTTAGTGGCCGCCAGGCCCTCGGACTTTTCCCGTCACCGATCACGGTGGCGCCTACGGTGGCTTCCACTGCGACGGCCAGCAGCGGTGGTGGGGGTGGTGGGGGCGGGGCCGCGAGCCCGATTTTCCTCGGCGCCCTGAGCGCGCTAGCGTTGCTGCGGTTGCGGCAAAAACGGCTCGCTAAGCGCAAGGCCAAGGACGTTCCGCCGCCGACGACTTGAGGGCGGGTTGGGGTAGTCGCTGGCGGCAAAGCTTGTCAGTCCGATGCATGAAGCGGCCCAGCGGATAATTTTTTCTCCTCGCGATCAGCTCAGGGATTTAGCTGAATTTGGTAAAGTTCACTCGCTTTTGAGTGAGCTGATGGAATTCGGCTCCTCTTCCACCCATGAAATACCCGATGCTATCTTTAGCCCCTGAAACTGGCAGTTTGAGCGATAAAGCTCAGGGGGCCCGCGTGCGGCGCGCGAAGCGGGGGGCAGGCTTCACGCTGTTGGAAATTTTAGTGGTGTTGGCTATTATTGGCCTGCTGGTCGGCCTTGTCGTCAGCAATACCGATAAAATTTTTGGCCAAAGTCAGGAAGCGATCACGCGGATCTTTGTGCGGGATTCGCTTAAGACCCCCTTGGTGCGTTATCGAATTGATCTCGGAGATTATCCGACAACGAGCGAGGGCCTCGGGGCGCTGCTGGTTTCAACGGCCAATAATAGCGATCGTTGGCGCGGTCCTTATTTAGATGTTTCGGGCGGAAAATTGCCCGTTGATCCTTGGGGCCAACCTTACGAATACCGCTACCCGGGGGTAAAAAACACCGGGAGCTACGATTTGTTTTCCAAGGGACCCGATAAGGCGGCCGAGACGGCTGACGATATCAGCAATTGGTGAGGGAACGGTGCGGCCGCTTAATCGGCCCACTCCGCGCGCCCGGTCCGGCGACTTACAGTGCCTTATGGCTACCGTCGCAGAGCGCGCCTTTTTGGCTATGCTTGCAGCCACAGAAATAGACGGTGCCATCTTTTTCAGCGGTGTAGGGCGTCGGGGCAAACGTCGATCCCTTGTGTCCACCGTCACAAAAAGGCTGGGATTTGCTTAGGCCGCAGGTGCACCAGTAATAAGTTTTACCGGCTGCGACGACGACGGGCATCGGGGATTTTTGAGGAATATGGGGTTGGGTCATCGGCTGAGTGTTGTTTGAGTGAGCGGGAGACTTCGAGACTATATTATGCCGTCATCTTGTTCACGGGGCGAGACATGAATTAGGGAAAGCCGGCCGATGCTGCAGCCAGCGCACGAGGCAAAGACTGTTGGTCAGCGCTTCGTGGAGGGCTGAGCCAAAGTCGTAGGCGCGATGATCCCACCCCGCCGCCTCTAAGGCTTCATCTACCCCCAGCATAACGGCGAATAATCGAGCGCGGAGTGCGGGGATATAATTTTTCTCTATCGGCGTGGTGGGGTCCGCGGCATGGGCCGCACAGGCGGCGGCATTATTGGTGTGATGCGCTCGGCAGGCTTCGGGTCGGCCCGCGTAGATGGAGCAACGATCATCTTGGAGCAAGGCGCAGGGTTGTTGTAAGCGGGTGCGCTCCTCGTGGGTGAGGTTGAGAGCGCGCGTGCGATGCGCGGCCGTGCGCGTGATGACGGCAGCCAGGTCGGTCGGAGTAAAATGGGTCTGGATATACTCGGCCGCGAAAAAAACTTCATGAGCCTGCACCTCTACCGGCACACTGCAGCAATGACCGCAGCCGGCGCGGCAAGCGACGGTTGCCCAAATTTTAGCGGAGGTGGTGGCGTAAGCTTGCTCGAGCTCCTCCATGCCCCAGCGCAGGGCGGCGAACATGCTGCCCGAGTCGGTGACTGACGCCAGTTTGCCCGTCATGCCGGTCACGGTTTGTGCGAACAATTGCTGGCGCTGTTTTTCGAGGGCAGGCGTGAGCATACCGAAGCAAGACAGCCACTGACCTTGAGCTAAAGCGCGCTATAAATGGTCGCACCAGCTAGTCGCGCGACTGAGCCGTTACACGCTGATCCGCGTCGCGAGTTCGCTCAACGCAGGGCGGCCGCGATCCGGGCGAGGGCCGTCGTGACGTTGCTGCGGGAGTTGAAGGCGCTGATGCGAACGTGGCCTTCGCCACATTTGCCGAAGCCGGCCCCGGGGGTGCAGACGACTTGGGCTTTATTGAGGAGAAGGTCGAAAAACTCCCAAGAGTCGCGGCCGGTATTAACCCAAATATAAGGCGCATCATCGCCACCGATGCAGGTCATCCCGAGTTGCTGCACGGCTTCGCGGATGAGTTTGGCGTTGCCGAGATAAAAATCAGTCAAGGCTTTGGTCTGGGCCTGTCCCTCGGGCGAATAGACGGCCGCGGCCGCTTTTTGCACGGGATACGACACGCCGTTAAATTTGGTGGTGTGGCGGCGATTCCAAAGGGCGTGGACGGAGTGTTCCTGGCCAGCCGCGTCGCGGGCTTGGAGGTTTTTCGGAATGACGGTGTAAGCGCAGCGGAGCCCCGTGAAGCCGGCTAGTTTGGAAAAACTGCGAAATTCGATGGCGACGTCCCGCGCGCCTTCGATCTCATAAATTGAGCGAGGAATTCCCGGAGTCCGCACATAGGCTTCATAAGCGGCATCAAACAGAATGATCGCGTGATTTTTTTTCGCATAAGCCACCCAAGCGGCCAGCTGCGCCCGTGTGGCTACGGCGCCGGTTGGGTTATTCGGGAAGCAGAGATAAATGAGATCAGTCGCTACGGCGGGTGGGGCCGGGACGTACCCGTTCGCCGCAGTGGATTCGAGGTAGGTGATCCCAGCGTAGCGTCCGTCATCATTTACCCCGGTGCGACCGGCCATGACGTTGGTGTCGACGTAAACGGGATAGACAGGATCGGGGA
The DNA here is from genome assembly GCA_005787865.1 of Opitutaceae bacterium. Lineage (GTDB taxonomy): Bacteria > Verrucomicrobiota > Verrucomicrobiia > Opitutales > Opitutaceae > Lacunisphaera. Next base: position 8,046 of record SXZN01000285.1, read on the forward strand.
TGGCGAGGCGGGTATCGGCGGCGAAGATTTCCTGGATGTTGGCGACGTCGCATTTCGAGCCATCACTGACAAAGACCTCATCGGCCTCGACGTGAGCCCCGTGGGCTTTGAAGTCATGCTGGGCCACGGCCTCGCGAAGAAAAGCGTAGCCTTGCTCGGGGCCATAGCCCTTGAACGTGGCGCGGGCGGCCATTTCCTCGGTCGCTGCGTGCAGTGCGGCGATACAAATGGGGGGCAGGGGCTCGGTCACATCGCCGATGCCGAGACGGATAATCGGCTGATCAGGATGGGCGGCGACATAAGTGTTCACGCGCTTGGCGATGTCGGCGAAAAGATAGGAAGCTTTGAGCTTGGTGAAGTGTTCGTTGATGCGAATCATGGCTAAGGAGTGGGCTGAGTGCTTAAATTTTAAAGGACTGAGCTCGCGAGTGAGGCGAGGAAGTCTTGATAAAGGTAATGGCTTCTGGATAGATCAAGTCCGATTCGGGTCATGCAAAAAATCGATCAAATTAGTGCGATGCATTTGGCGGCAGGAGCGCCGCAGCGTGGCGGTCAGCGCCTTGCCTTGATTCCCACCTTAGGTGCACTGCATGCCGGTCACGTCAGCCTGATGAAGCTCGCGCGGGAAAAAGCGGATACGGTGATCGTGTCGGCCTTAGTTAATCCGCTGCAATTTGGACCGAGTGAAGATTTTGCCCGCTACCCCCGCTCGCCCGCTGCCGATGCCGCTCTCAGTGAAAAAGCGGGCGTTGATATTTTTTTTACCCCGACCGCGGAGGAAATGTTTCCACGAGGATTTTCTTCTCACCTTCAAGAAGAGGCGGTCAGCAAGCCATTGTGTGGGACGGTACGGCCCGCCTTATTTCGTGGGGTCCTGACGTGTTGGTTGAAATTATTTAATATAATCCGGCCCGAGGTGGTTGTGATGGGGGCAAAGGACGCTCAACAAGTAGCCGTGGTGCGCAAAATGGTCACCGATCTGTGTTTGCCGGTGGAAATTTTAGTCGGGCCCACCGTTCGTGATCCTGACGGGCTCGCGCTCAGTGCGCGTAACAGTTACCTCACTCCGACGCAGCGGGAGGAGGCCCTCGCGGTCATCAGTGCCTTGCGCCGCGCTCAAGAGATGGTGGCCGGTGGGGTAAAAAGTGCTGATCGACTCGTGGCAGAGGTCACGCACCTCATTGCCGCCAAGCGTCGACTCCGGGTCGTCTACATTGCGGTGGTGGATCAGCTCACGATGGAGCCTTTGCGCGAGATCATTCCCGGCCAGTGTTTGTTGGCCATTTCTTATTGGGTCGACGAGGTGAGGTTGACCGACAATCAGCCGCTTTGAGGACTGCTTCGGGCTGTGAATAACTTGTCAGCCCAGCTTAATTCCCCCTCGCGGCGCAAGCCAGTGATGCACTGGTGAGAGGTTCGTGGATAATTTGTAAATAATGGGCTGGAAAGCGATCGGGCGCTGTCCAGGGAGATTTCGGGAGACGCCTCAATCAAGGCTGGCCCCGTTTGGTTGATCGTAATGCATTAGCATTAATAGATTAAGGAGGTTAGCTGGCGCGTGTTATTAAGGAATTCACCCTATAAATTATGCTGCGGTCCTCGCCGGTCAGTTCTTGGGCCTCGTGACTTAGGGGATTCTGCCAGTTGGGCCGACGAAGCCTCCTGAGAGCCTACCGCCGGTCAATTTTGACTGTGAAGAAACCGAGGTTTTCGCGCTGGGCCGTTGGGACTGCAGGATTGTCTTTTTGGTGATATTTAGGAGTACTCAGCCTTGTGAGCACACCTTTTCCTGCTAAACCCCGCATCGCGATTATCGGTACCGGCGCCCTCGGTTGTTACTATGGAGCGTTGCTCGCCAAGGCGGGCCTCGATGTTCATTTCTTGGTGCGCAGTGGGCGGGCGGCCGTGATGGCTCGAGGAATCCGGATCAAGCTGCCGACGGAGCGAATCCATGTCCGCAAGGTGCAGGTCTATGGTTCGGCCGCGGAGATTGGGCCCTGTGATTTGGTGATCGTGGCGATCAAGGCGACGGCTAATGCGGAGCTTAAAAATCTCCTGCCGCCATTGCTCGGGCCTGAGACGATGGTGCTCACTTTGCAAAACGGCCTCGGGGTCGAAGAGCCCGTCGCTAATATCGCTGGGGCGCATCGGGTGTTGGGGGCGATTTGTTATATTGGCTGCACGCGGACCGCGCCGGGCGTCGTGCATTGTTCTTTTCCTGGACTCATGACGATTGGCAAGTTTGGCAAGCCGGCCAGTGAGCGCACGCAGGCCCTAGCCGCCTTGTGGCGGCGCGTCGGCGTAAAATGTACCGCGCTCGATAACCTTGAGGCCCAGCGTTGGCACAAACTCGTTTGGAATGTGCCGTTCAATGGACTCGCCATCATTGCCGGTGGTCTCACCACCGATCTGCTTTTGGCCGATGAAGGCCTCCGGACCTTGGCGCGGCGCTTGATGGAGGAGATCGTCGAGGCAGCGGCTAAATTCGGGCACGATATTCCCCGTTCGTTTGTTGATTTGCAATTTGAGCGCACCGTCAAAATGGGCGCTTACCGGCCATCGAGTCTCATTGATTTTGAGGAGGGGCGTGAAGTTGAGCTTGAGGAAATTTGGGGTGAGCCCGTGCGGCGGGCGAAAGCGGTCGGGGTTTCCGTGGCGCGCCTTGAAATGCTTTATTGGCTAATCAAGCGCATGCTGGCCGCGCGAAAATTGCCGAAGCGGAAAAAATAATTGATGAGCGTGGGCTCGTGCTGGTGGCCGGCTTAATCGGATCGGACGGAAAGGGGAAGGCGGGCCGCGGGTATCTACTCGGGCATTGCCCCGCGGTCGTCCATCGGCAAGCTCGCGGAAAAATAATTCCCCATGGCCACCCCTCCGTCTGCTCCCTTCGAACCCTTCATTCCCGCCTCAGTTAATCTCCGGGAATTTACTTTTCGGGCCGTGTTGACCGGCATTGTGCTCGGCATCGTTTTTGGGGCTTCTTCACTTTATCTGGTGCTTAAAGTTGGTTTGACGGTGAGTGCATCGATTCCCGTCGCCGTGATTTCGTTAGCGATGTTTCGGGCTTGGTCAAAGACGGGTGGGCGCGATGCCACGATCCTCGAGCATAATATTACCCAGACGGCTGGCTCCGCGGGGGAGTCGATCGCGTTTGGGGTCGGGGTCACGATGCCGGCCATTCTCATTTTAGGTTTCGATCTCGAACTCACGCGCGTGATGCTTGTGGCGATTTTAGGCGGACTGCTGGGAATCTTAATGATGATTCCTTTGCGCCGTGCGCTCATTGTGAAGGAGCACGGCGTATTAAAATATCCGGAAGGTACGGCGTGTGCCGCGGTGCTCAAAGCCGGGGTCGATGAGGTTTCTCGCGCGGCCGCTTCCCCGGCCGCCAAGGCAGAAATGGCCGCCGCCGAGGCGGCGGGTCTTGGTCAATCGCCGGGCGCCAAAATTATTTTCACCGGCTTCGGCCTCGGGTTGTTGTACAAGACGTTCAACGTTGCGCTGAAGGGCTGGAAGGACGTCCCTGAAAAAATCTTCGGCGTACCGCTCAAGGCTGGTTCGATCAGCGCGGAGATTTCTCCGGAGCTCGTCGGCGTTGGTTATATTATTGGCCCGTACATCGGGGGGATTATGTGCGCGGGCGGGGTGCTTTCTTATTTACTGTTGATCCCCTTGATAAAGTTTTTTGGGGAAGGTCTGCCCGGACCGCTGGCGCCGGGCTTAATTTCCATTGCGGAGATGGGCCCTGGCCAAATTCGGAGCGCCTACATTCTCTACATTGGCGCGGGGGCGGTAGCCGCGGGGGGAATTATTAGTTTAGTTCAAGCCCTTCCGACTATCTGGCATGGCATTAAAGGCGGGCTGCGTGATTTAGGGTGGGGTGGTCAAGCTGATCAGGGGCCTACGTTGCGCACCGACCGCGATATTTCAATGAAGTGGGTGGGGATCGGTATTTTTGTGCTCATTGGCACCATCATGCTCGCCCCGTCGTTGCATATGAATTTTCTCGGCGCCCTGCTGATCATCATTTTTGGCTTTTTGTTCGTCACCGTTTCCTCCCGTTTAACGGGTGAGATCGGTTCCACCTCTAATCCCATTTCGGGCATGACCGTGGCGACACTCTTGTTCACTTGCTTGATCTTCTTGCTCGTGGGCTGGACCGGCGGAGCGCATTACGTCACTGCGCTCACGATTGGCGCGATTGTTTGTATCGCCTCCTCCAACGGGGGCACGACCTCGCAGGATCTCAAGACGGGTTTTCTGCTCGGTTCGACGCCGAAGCTCCAGCAGTACGCTATTCTGCTCGGGGCGTTTGGCTCGGCCGTGGTGCTCGGTCCGATTCTATTAAAATTGAATGATACGGCCACCGTTTATGTGCCGGTAGCCCAGGTTGCTTCAGCGGAATTGCGCACGGATCCAGCCTTGTTGACCAACCATGAATCGCTGCGTGGACCGCAGGCGCGTGACGATAGCGGCTCTTATTTAACGTGGCACAAAACGGATGCGGTGGGTGGTCCTGCCGGAAAATATTTGGTCAATACGGCGGGTGCGGCGGTGTGGCTGGTGGATCCCGGTATTAATGGGGCCTACGACACGCGGCCTGATGGCTCGCACGTGCGCAAATTTGATGCACCGAAAGCGACGCTGATGTCGTATATCATTAAAGGCATTCTCGATCGCAAACTCCCGTGGGCGCTCGTGCTCCTCGGCGTGATGATCGCGGTTTGTCTGCAGATGTCATTTATTCCGGCCCTCGCCTTTGCGGTGGGCGTTTATCTGCCGCTCTCTTCTTCTTCGCCCATTTTCATCGGAGGTATGATCCGCTGGTTGGTGGATCGTAAATTAAAACAAAACCCCGCGCACGCCAAGTTGTCCCCCGATGAATTTAACGCGGAGAGTGATAAGAGCCCCGGGGTGTTGTTGGCCTCCGGCTATATCGCCGGAGGCGCGATTGCGGGCATCGTCATCGCATTTTTCGCCGGCGTGCTGAGTGATTTTGACTTCGCGATTACGCAATGGTCGGTGGCGCATAATCCCTTTTTCGAGGGACCGCACTCGGACTTGCTCTCGCTCATTCCCTTTATCGCGATCTGTGGCTTCCTCTATCTAGTAGCGCGGGAGAAGTTGCTGCGGCCAAAGCTGAACTAACGCGGGGGCCTGAGTAGCCGGCGCCTTATTTTTTTAGGCCGAGGGCTTCGACGCAGGCGGCATCGAGGGTGCGCAGGCCCGGCGCGACGCTGGAGCAACTCGCCTACGCGTGGATATTAGCACACCCAAGTTGGCCCCTGCCGGTCATTGGCACCAATAAAATCGAACGCATCGAAAGTGCGGCGCGAGCAGCCAGTATCACCCTCGCTCGAGAAGACTGGTACGCACTCTGGATCGCCGCCCAAGGCCACGGGATTCCTTAAAATTAATGGCCTGGGCCGAATAGAGTATTCTCTAGGCGCTCGGGCTTTCGGGTGGGGCCGCTAGTCCGCGGTTTATTGGCGCGTGGGGCTTATTGCTGCTGGTAAAGCAGCTCGTTCGCCGGCGTCACTCATGCTCGGCTGTTTTTCGACCACGAAAAGGTCGAAATTTCATCGGATCTAAACCAAGGTGGGGCACAGCTGCCAAGCTAGTCTGCGTTGACTCTGTTTTTGCGGGCGCCGATTTTAGCCGAGCTTGCTTTCCCCTCGGGGTATTAATTGACCTGTTCTCCTTATGAAATTCACCAGCGTCGTCGCGGCCATTTTTTTAATTGGTCTGGGGACCGTTCGCGCGGTCGAAACCAAATTGCCGGTCGATTATGTCAATCCGCTGATCGATACGCATAAATCGCGGTGGATCTTTTTTTCTTCGGCGTGTCGACCATTTGGGATGGTGAATCTCAGTCCCGATACCGATACGGGCGGGGACTGGCTGAAAGGTTACTTGTACGGTTCGAATAAAATTCGGGCCTTCAGCCACATCCATGGTTGGCAACTCTATGGCCTCGCGGTGTTGCCGACGACGGGCGAGATGCGCGGCCACCTCGGGATGGATGCGTATGCGTCAGATTTTTCCCACGCCGATGAAGTCGTGCAAGCCGGCTATCATAAAGTGGTCCTCCAGACCTATGGCATCACCGCGGAGCTTACCGCGACCACGCGGGTCGGGTTTCATCGCTATACGTTTCCCGCCGATCAACCGGCGCAAGTGCTCTTCGACACCGGGGCGGTGTTAATGGCGCCGATTACGTCCAGTGAAGTGCATCGCATCAGCGACACAGAATTAGCGGGGTCAGCGGTGATGGCGCCCACGATTCGGCGGCCGAAGCCGTTCACCGTTTATTTTGTCGCGCAATTTAGTCAGCCCTTTAGCGCCTTTGGCGGCTGGCGTGACGGGGTCGTATTGCCGGAGCCGTTGACGGCTGTCGCGGGGGCCAACGTCGGGGCTTACGTGGGTTACCCCAAGCCCCCGACGGGACCACTGCTGCTGAAGGTCGCGATTTCTTACACGAGCATCGAAGGCGCGCGCCGCAACTTGGCGGCGGAATTGTCCCATTGGGATTTCGACCGCGTGGTCCGCGAGTCGCGGGATGATTGGAATCACCAGCTCGCCCGCCTAGCGGTCACTGGCGGCACGGAAAATCAGCGGGTTAAATTTTATACCGACCTCTGGCACGCCTTGCTCGGCCGCCGGATTGTGAGTGATGTTGATGGCGCGTATTGTGACATGACGGGGCCGGCCGCGGTGGTGCGCCACGTCGCCCTTAATGCCGCCGGGCAGCCGCGCTTTCCGCACCACAATTTTGACGCGCTCTGGGGTAGTCACTGGTCGTTGAATATTCTTTGGTCGTTTGCCTATCCGGAGGTGATGGATGCTTTCTGTAATACGATGGTGGATATGTATCGGAATGGCGGACTCATCCCCCGCGGTCCCTCGGGGGGGAATTATACTTATGTGATGATCGGTGATCCGGCCGCACCATTTTTTGCGGCGGCATACAATAAGGGCATTCGCGGTTACGATGTGGCGCAGGCCTACGCGGGTTTGCGGAAGAATGCCTTGCCCGGCGGCATCCGCGATCACGCGGGCTATGAACATAGTGCCGACGCCAGCAGCGGCGGGATGAAATATTATGTGGAGCGCGGTTATGTGCCAGAAGGAATCAGCGGCACGGGAATGCATAAGGCCGGGGCCTCCATGACGCTGGAGTATGCCTATCAGGATTGGTGTGTGGCCCAACTGGCGCAGGCTTTGGGTCATCAAGCTGATGCGGTGTGGCTCGGTCAACGCGCAGGTAACTATGCGAAGCTGTGGGATCCAACGGTGCAGTTGATGCGCCCGCGCCTCGTCGATGGTTCGTGGCTGCCTGGGTTTGAGCCCGTAGGTAAAAAAGGATCATTTGCGACCAAGGGGTTTTGTGAATCCAACGCGGCGATCTACACTCATTTTGTGCCGCAGGATATGCCGGGACTGATCAAGCTCTTCGGCGGGCCGGCCAAATACGTGCAGGCACTTAATCGGCAATTTGAACAAGCGGAGGGGAAGAACTTTGTCGTCGCGCACGGGGAGCATGCGGAATCTTGGGTCGATTATGATAATCAGCCGGGCACGGCGATGGCTCATTTATTTAATTACGCGGAAGCGCCGTGGCTCAGTCAGAAATGGGTCCGGGCGGTCAAGGCGCAGGCCTTTGGCGATGTCACGCCCTTTGGCGGTTACAACGGCGATGAAGATCAGGGGCAGATGGGCGCGCTTGGCGTACTAATGGCCTTGGGGCTTTTTGATGTGGAAGGCGGCGCAGCGCTAAAACCGACTTACCAGATTACGAGTCCGCTTTTTGATCGGGTGACGATTCAGCTGAACCCCGATTA
>SXZN01000056.1 GCA_005787865.1 Opitutaceae bacterium
TTCTGCGATTCTCGGCGGGCTGATGCCGCTTTCGATCCTCGGGGAAATGGTCTCGATCGGAACGCTCTTCGCTTTCGTCATCGTCTGCATCAGCATCATCGTGCTGCGCAAAACTCGGCCCGATGCCCCGCGGCCGTTCCGGACTCCGTGGGTACCGCTCGTGCCCATCCTCGGCGCGGGTATTTGCTTGCTACAAATGTATGCCCTGCCCGCCGATACTTGGTGGCGGCTGGCCATCTGGATGGCGATCGGCATCGCGATTTACTTCGGTTACAGTCGCCACCACAGCAAACTGAACAAATCGGGCCGATAACGTGAGCCTACTGCGGACTAAAAGCCTCGCGGCCCTGCAAGCCGAAGCCGCGGCTGATCACGGCTATAAACGCACCTTAGGGCCACTCAGCCTAATTAGCTTGGGCATCGGCTCCGTGGTGGGCGCCGGTATTTTTGTGCAAACGGGCCAGGCGGCCGCTCTCTACGGCGGCCCGGCTATTGCGATTTCTTTCGTCATCTCCGGCCTCGCCTGCCTCTTGGCCGGACTATGCTACGCTGAACTGGCCGCGATGATCCCCGTCTCGGGGAGCGCGTACACCTACACTTATGGCAGCTTAGGTGAAATTTTTGCTTGGATCGTCGGCTGGTGTCTAATTTTAGAATATCTTTTTTCGGGTGCCGCGGTGGCGGTCAGTTGGTCCGGCGCGACGCGTGATATCCTGGCAGAATTTAATCTAGTGCTGCCGGCGAGCATCGCCAGCGCCCCGCTTGACGTGGTCAACGGCAAGCTCGTAACCACGGGGGCGTTAATTAATTTTCCCGCCGTTTTTATCTCACTCGTCCTAACTTACGTCCTTTATATCGGGATCAAAGCATCGGCCAGTTTCAATAATCTGATGGTGCTGATCAAGGTCGGGGTCCTGCTCGCGCTGATTGGATATGGGATTTGGTATTTCAGCGGACACCGCGAACTGGTCCGCGCCAACTGGTCTCCTTTTATCCCCGCAAATTCTGGCGTCTTCGGTGAACATGGCTGGAGTGGCATCTTCCGCGGAGCCGGGGCGATCTTTTTTGCTTACGTGGGCTTTGACTGCGTTTCCGCCGCCGCTCAGGAGACAAAAAATCCGCAACGTGATCTTCCCATTGGCTTACTCGGAACCCTGCTCATCGTTTCTTTTCTCTTCATTGCGGTATCGTTAGTGCTCACCGGACTCGTACACTACTCCAAGCTCAACGTCGACGCCCCCTTCATCTACGCCCTCCAGCAGGTCCAAGCGCCCGCTCTCTTTCGCTACTTAATCGAAGCAGCCACGCTCGCGGGCCTTACGTCCGTCATTCTGGTCTCCCTCCTCGGCCAACCCCGCATTTTCTTTGCGATGGCCAAGGACGGACTCCTCCCCGCGACTTTTGCGAAGATCCATCCTAAACACGGTACCCCACACGTAACCACGTGGATCACCGGAATCGCGTGCGCGATTATTTCAGGTTTATTTCCCCTGAACCTTCTGGGCGAACTGATCTCGATCGGAACGTTACTGGCCTTTGCCCTCGTCTGCGCCGGCGTGCTGGTCCTCCGCCGCACCGAACCCCAGGCCCCGCGCTCATTCCGGACACCCTGGGTGCCTTTTGTGCCCATCTTAGGTATTGTGATCTGCATCGCTCAAATGTTCGCGCTACCCACCATCACTTGGCTCAACCTATCGATTTGGCTGGCCCTCGGTTTCATGGTGTACTTCGGCTACAGTCGCCAGCACAGCAAGCTGCGCTAAGGGCGGCGCAGATCCCTCGTTGTAACGCGCGGGATTCACTCGGCCGCCGATGCGATGCGTCAAAAAAAGCGTCCTAGCTTGGCATCACTTCGCCAAGGCCTTCGCTACATCTTTCGCGAAATAGGTTAAAATCATGTCCGCCCCCGCCCGTTTGATCGCCAACAACGATTCATCACGACAACGCACGAGATCGAGCCAACCGAGTCGTGCTGCGGCATGAATCTGCGCGTATTCGCCGGATACTTGATAGGCCGCGAGCGGTTTTTTTGAAGCATTACGCACCTCCCGGATAATATCGAGGTAGGGACCCGCCGGTTTAACCATGACGATATCCGCCCCTTCGCTTTCATCGAGCGCCACTTCACTGAGAGCCTCACGACGATTCGCCGGATTCATCTGATAGGTCGCCTTGCTCAGTAAACGCGTACCGGCGGCCTGGGCGCTGCCGACCGCATCACGAAAGGGCCCGTAATAGGCTGAATTATATTTAGCGGAATAAGCCAAAATACCCGTGCTCGTATAGCCAGCCGCATCGAGGGCTTGGCGGATCGCGCCGACCCGGCCGTCCATCATGTCAGAGGGCGCCACAAAATCCACCCCCGCCGCGGCCTGCAGGACCGCCATGCGGCAAAGAATTTTCACGGTCCGATCGTTATCCACATCGTCCTGCTTAGCGGTGAGTACGCCATCGTGCCCATGATTCGTATAGGGATCAAGGGCCACGTCGGTGATGACGGTTAAGGTTGGCAGTGCTTTTTTCACCGCACGAACAGCGCGAAGAATGAGCGTATTCTTATTCAATGCTTGGGTGCCCGCCGCATCTTTAAGGGCGACCTCTAGCTTAGGGAATAGCGCTACCGCTGGCACGCCCAGGGCGTGCAATTCCGCGCATTCCTTTACGAGATCAACCAGATTAAACCGGTTAACCCCCGGCATCGAGGCAATGGGCTCAGGCCGCCCTTTGCCCTCCACTACAAATAAAGGAGCGATGAGGTCATCAACGCGCAGCACCGTCTCGGCGACGAGCGCCCGTCGCGTCGGTTGCCGACGGAGACGACGAGGACGATGCATTAAAGCGAGTTTAGATTTTTTGGCCATGGCGTGAGAAAGACTAACACTAAACCACTAATTGGCATTATTTCACGCTAATCTTTTACGGCTCAACCTATCCGCCGCACCGGCCTAATACTCGCTGCGATTGGGCAGCGCAAATTTACGCTCGGCGCCTTGCTACACACAATTTGTCCGAATCACTCAGCGTGGTTCGGGTCCCGCGGCAGTTGCTTCCAGCTAGTGAAGTAATCCGAGATTGATCATTTTACTCTTTTTGCGCCTGTTGGACGCAACTTAACCTGCTGCATGTCGATCCGCCTTTACGATTCCCTCACCCGCAGCCTGTGCGAGCTTCGGCCCGCGCAACCCGATGGTATTTTCCGCTTCTATAACTGCGGGCCCACGGTGTATGCCCCGGCTCATATCGGAAATTTTCGCACCTTTGTCGTGAATGATATTATTCGCCGACTGCTGGAGTTAGAGTTTGGGGCGAATAAAGTAAAACATGTGCGAAACTTAACCGACGTTGATGACAAAACCATCAAGCGCGCCCGAGATGAACAGCGCCCGCTCGCCGACGTTACGCAACAATGGACCGCTAAATTCCACGCCGACTGCGCGAGCTTGAATTGCCTACCGCCCCACGTCGAACCGACCGCCACGGGGCACATCCCCGAGCAAGTGGATATGATCGCGGTGCTCATGAAGAAAGGGTATGCGTATCGCGCGGCGGATGGGTCGGTTTATTTTAAAGTAAACTCCTTCGAGGCTTACGGCGCGCTTTCTCGCGTCAAAGAACGCGAACTACAAACGGGGAGCGCCCTCAAGGCCACGGCCGCTGATGCCGACGAAAAAGAAGACGTCAGTGATTTTGCGCTATGGAAAGCGCACAAACCCGAAGATGGTGCCAATGCTTGGGATAGTCCCTGGGGGCGCGGTCGACCCGGCTGGCATATCGAATGCAGTGCGATGAGTAAGAAACATCTCGGCGAGACGATCGACCTGCACACCGGCGGAGTGGATCTACTTTTTCCTCACCACGAAAATGAAATTGCCCAGAGCCAATGCTGCAACGGCACGCCCTTTGCGCATCATTGGTATCACAGCGAGCACCTCTTAGTTGACGGCAAGAAAATGAGCAAGAGCCTCGGCAACCTTTACACGCTCGATGAATTAGTCGCCAAAGGATTTTCCCCGATGGCGCTACGCTACGCCTTGCTCACGGGGCACCCCCGCAAACAATTAAGCTTTTCCCTCGACTCGCTGCACGCGGCCGAAAGCGCCCTAAAAACCCTGCGCACTTATCGCGCCGCCTTGGACGGGCGCAGCCGGGCTGAGGCTACGACGATCTTCGCCCCTATTTTTACCGCGCTCGCTGATGATCTGAATATACCCGGAGCCTTCGGGGCCCTCTTCACGATTGTGCATCGTGGACCGGCCGGCGTTGATCTAGCCGCTTTTGATCGCGTGCTTTTTGCGCTCGGCTTCCAGTTAGATGCCCTCGATTTACCGCCAGTGGAGGCACCGACCGCTATCGTGGCTCTCGCCGCGAAACGCTGGGCCGCGAAGCAAGCGAAGGACTTTGCGGGGGCTGACGCCCTGCGCCAGGAACTGACGGCGGCGGGTTGGAATATGAAAGATGCCAAAGACGGCTACAGCCTTGAACCGCTGAAGCAGTAGATCGCGCCTATTGCCGAAAGAGCCGCTCACCTGAGAGCAGGTCGCCCGACCGCTTGGGCTTTTACGCGCTTAGTAGCTGCCGCGCCTTGACTCAGGTCCGCATTGACAAGGAGCGAATCCCTGTCGCCAATAACTCTTTCAGCCCTCCATTCGTAAGGAGGACTAAACCCAACTACACCATGTCGATGTCTCCGCTCGAAGAACTCCGCCACTCGGCCTCGCACGTCCTTGCGACTGCCGTTCTCCGCCTTTTCCCTGAGGCCAAACTCGATATCGGGCCGCCCACTGATGCCGGTTTCTACTACGACATCGACTTAGAGCACAAATTCACCGCCGATGATCTGGTTAAGATTGAAGCTGAAATGAAAAAAATCGCTGAGGAGAATCAGCGCTTCGACCGCAAAGAAGTCTCCCGCGAGGAAGCGATTGAGATTATCAAATCGCGCGGCCAAGAACGCTATAAACTCGGCCGCCTCGCGGATATTCCCGCGGATGAGAAAATTTCCTTCTACACCAACGGTGAGTTCACGGATCTCTGCGCCGGCTCCCATGTTCGCTACACGGCGAAGCTGAAGGCTTTCAAACTTCTGTCCATCGCGGGTGCTTACCACCGCGGCGATGAGACCAACAAGCAACTTCAGCGCATCTACGGCACCGCCTTCCCGACTAAAGAGGAACTCGCTAATTACCTCACCCAGATGGAACAGGCCAAATTGCGCGACCACCGCAAGCTCGGCAAAGAGTTAAAGCTTTTCCACATCGATGAAGATGTGGGCCAAGGCCTGATTCTTTGGACCCCCAACGGCTCGATTCTGCGGCAGCAATTGCAGGATTTCATCATGGGTGAGCTGCGCAAGCAGGGTTACTCGCAGGTTTTCACGCCCCACATCGGTCGACTCTCACTGTATAAAACTTCCGGGCATTTCCCGTACTACAAAGACTCCCAATTCCCACCCGTTGTAGAGCGAGAATTCCTTGAACAACTTACCTCGGCCGGTTGCTCCTGCGCGGAAATGTCGAATCGCATTGAAGCGGTCTCCAGCCATCTTGCGGAAAAAGTTAACCGACTCACCGGGCAAGAAACGATCACGAAGGATCGCGTGCTCCCTGACGACCAACTCATCGATGGCTTTTTGCTGAAGCCGATGAATTGCCCGCATCACATTAAGATTTTTGCCTCGCAGCCACACTCCTACCGCGACTTACCGGTGCGGTTGGCGGAGTTTGGCACCGTTTACCGTTGGGAACAGTCGGGGGAACTTAGCGGCATGACTCGCGTGCGGGGATTCACCCAGGATGATGCCCATCTTTTCTGTACCGAAGAACAGGTGCCCAAAGAAATTATTGGCTGTCTCTCTCTCGTAAAAACAGTTCTCACCACGTTAGGCATGGCCGATTATCGCGTCCGCGTTGGCCTGCGCGATCCTGACTCCCAGAAATACACCGGGGACTCCGCTAACTGGGATAAAGCCGAAAACGCCTGCCGCGAGGCCGCCCAAACATTAGGCGTGCCTTTTACGGAAGAGCCCGGCGAGGCCGCCTTCTACGGACCAAAAATCGACTTCGTGATTAAAGATGTCATCGGCCGCGAGTGGCAGCTCGGCACCGTGCAGGTCGATTATAATTTACCCGTGCGCTTCGACCTTACCTACATCGGAGCCGACAACGCCTCGCACCGTCCCGTCATGATTCACCGCGCGCCCTTTGGCTCGATGGAGCGTTTCTGCGGCGTGCTCATTGAGCATTTCGGTGGAGATTTCCCGCTCTGGCTTGCGCCCGAACAAATCCGGATCGTCCCCATCAGCGATAAGGTGATCGAGTACGCCCAGGCTTTGCATACGCAATTGCTCGCGGCCGACCTGCGCGTGTCGATCGATGCACACTCCGATAAGCTCGGTGCAAAAATCCGCCGGGCTGAACTTGAAAAAATTCCTTACGTGCTCGTACTCGGTCAAAAA
>SXZN01000057.1 GCA_005787865.1 Opitutaceae bacterium
CCCGGACTATTGCCCATATGACCATCCAACATGAGCCAGGCCTCAGGACCCACCTGCGTGCGCATGAAAGCTATTTTGTCTGCCTCAAATTCGGCCGCCTCCTTTGGCTCCATCGGTGAATACCATCCCGTATCGGGCGAATAACTTCCGGTGGCCACCTTGATACCGCGGAATCCTCGCGAAAAATAGTGATCAATCTTCTTGGCCAACTTTTCCTTTGGATAGTTACTCGGACCACCCGTCGCATAAGCCGGCAAACGAGCATGCTGCGCTCCGCCCAAGAGCGTATGCACGGGCAAGCCGAGTTGCTTGCCTTTCAAATCCCACAGCGCCGCTTCAATGCCATTCAGCACAATGGTCCCCAGACCAACGCGACACCAAAAATTACCGCACTGGTACATGCGCTTCCACAGCTCCGGAATATCATCGACCGTCTGCCCAACCAGAATCGGTCGGAAAAAATCGACGATTGCAGGGACCGTCTCGGGACAAAAATAGCCCGCGTAGGTCTCGCCGATCCCGATCAGTGGTCCATCCGTAATAATTTCAATAAAGGCAGCGCTCCGCAATTTGCGCAGCTCGCGAATGAAGGGATCGTTAGTGCAGGGCCCCGTGAGGAGCGTCGTGCGAACATCGGTGATAATCATTTTTTAATTAGGTTAAATAGTTGTAATGCTGTTCTCAATATACAGCCCGGCCGCCGGTAAGATCAAAGGTGAACCCCGTGGTAAAAGCCGCCTCGCGTGAAACAATAAACGCCGCCATTGCGGCAACTTCCTCTAAGGTACCGCAGCGCTTCATTGGAATTTTGTCCGTCATGTACTTGACGGTCGCGGCTGGTAAAATATCAACCATCGGCGTCTGAATAACCGCTGGCGCCAGCGCATTGATCGTCACCCCCGTTTCCGCGTATTCTTTACCTTGGACCTTAGTGAGGCCAATGACCGCCGCCTTCGAACTCGAGTAAGCGACCATCCCCGCGTTCCCTTCTTTGCCGGCGATCGAGGCGATGTGCAGAATCCGACCATAACCTTGCATCGTCATGACAGGCAGCACGTGCTTCGAGGTTAAAAATGTGCCGTACAGATTTGTTTTTAAAACCTGATCAAAATCACTCAAGGCCACTTCGTGTGACTTCAGATTTGTTTTCCCCGTTATCCCCGCGCAATTAACTAAAATATCAATGCGGCCCAACTGAGCTAAAGTAGTATTTACCGCCGTGCTCACGGCGGCTTCCTGGGTGACGTCCACCTTTAAGAAAACATGCGGTGGGGCAAACTCTTGGGCTAAGCCGGCAAAGGCGGCATCATTGAAATCAAGCAAGACCAGCGTCGCACCTTCAGCGCTAAGACGACGAGCCACCGCCAAGCCGATGCCCGAGGTGCCTCCGGTGATTAGAGCAACTTGTTGCGCGAAACGAGGGGGAGTATTCATGAATTAAGAGAAAGTGATTTAAATAGCTGCGCGGCTTCATGCGCAATCAGCGCCTGCCCAGACCGTGTAATATGAATACCATCAGTGTGACAAAAGTCTGCTCGAATATGCCGCGGATCAGCCGGATCCACCACCAAGGCATGCCGGTCAACGATCGGTCGACCGCTCGCCCGAATTAAGCGATTGAGCTCTGTCAATTCCGCGTAATGCGCCGGCGTGGGTAAAACCCGCGGGGGCACCGTAGAGAAAACTGCCCGGCCGCCCCAGGTGATCAGCGCGGCCTGCTTTTGCATATTTTCAAAGGCAATCGCCGCTTTAACCCCCGCACCAATGTCATTCGTCCCACCTTCGATCCAAACAATCGCCGGACGGAACGGGGCGATCTCATAGGGGAAGCGACCTAAATCGAGGGTCGTGCTCGAACCGCCACTGCCGGTGTTTAACACAAATGCTTGCCCCAAAGACTGGGTCGCTAGGTGTACGTAACTCTCCGCCTCCGGCTCGCCGTCGATGCCAGCCGTAATCGAATCACCAATTACCCCGAGTCGACAATTCGTCGCCGGACCCACGGGCGTTACCCGCCAATCAAAAATCTCCAACCCGCCACAGGTGGCCTGGGAATTAGTCCTCAAACCAAATCCCGGGAAACCCGGTATGAATCGGCGACGATCCGTGACCACCAATTCGATTGCTCCCGCCGGAACATCCGCGCCCGTCAAACGCGCATAAACCGCTTTTTGAAATAACAGCACGGACAGCGTGTAGAC
Source organism: Opitutaceae bacterium (assembly GCA_005787865.1). GTDB lineage: Bacteria > Verrucomicrobiota > Verrucomicrobiia > Opitutales > Opitutaceae > Lacunisphaera. The sequence goes on from SXZN01000057.1 coordinate 2,202, forward strand.
GGTGCCGGGCGTCATCATCACCACCGGCTTAGCCCGATCCCCCGCCAATAATTTATCGACGTTCAGTGAAAGAATATAAAAAGTCCCATTCTCAATGCGCACGCGCACCGGAATATCTTCGGGCGTAGTTCCACGACACAAGCGCATCTCAATCAACCCATGATCTCCGGGGGTCACCCCCGTTTGGGTACTGCGAAAAGAAAATTGGGCCAACTGCGAGCGATTCCCCAGCATGGGTCGATCGCGCAACGTCGCCCGAGTAGCGCTGCCCACTAAGCCTGCATCGACCGTCCAACCCTCACGACGACGCCCGTAGCGCGTCGGATCAGTGAGTAAACTATGAACTTTTAATGCGGCAGGATCCTGAGACGTAATTTTTAATGAATCCTGCAAATAATAAATCCCGCGCTGCTCCGCCGTCGCTAACTGCGCCAGTAATTCAGACATTGTTGACCCAGGCGCGGCGCGCAGGCGCGCCGGGGCCCAAACCGCCGCTGTCCCCACGGACAGCAATCGAATAAAATCGCGACGCGGCAAAAGCATAACCAGCCCCGGAGCAGTTTAGCGAATTTCTAGAATGGTCCCAGCCACATGCTGCAGCCCACCGGGCACATTGAAATAGTAAGTCACCAAGACGTGGTGCGCGTCCAACACCACCGACCAGGGGTAACCAAGGTCAGTTGTGCCACCATCATCGCGCAATACGATCTCGGGGGCCGTCGCAAAGTCGGTACACTCCGCATTAAGAATGCGCGCGCGAATTCCGAGTGGCTTGTGCCGGTACCCATAGGTGAGGAGCACCCGATTATCCGGCAAACGCAGCGCATGCAGCGGATGCCCTTGGAAGCCCATGCCTTGCCAAGGTTGAAAGCTTTTACCGCCATCGATCGAGCGAGCCATGCACGCCTGATCCTCATATTTTTCTGAGCGAAGAAAGGCGATGATGTCACCGCGGGGCGTCTCATAGACTGAGGTTTCATTAAATGACACCTTCGCATCACCCGCCACGGGGCAGGAATATTGCCAACTCAAACCATGATCTGAAGAAATAAGTAAGTGGGTCGACATTTTCGACGGCTGGATAGAATCACAGGCCGCTACCACCCAGAAAATTCTCCCATCTTTCCCTTCGGTAAGCGCTCCGCGATTGTAAGCTGGCAAGGGCTTGCCGTAAGGGGTTAGCAAAATTTCCGGCTCGATATGGAGGGGATAAAGTGGGGCCGACCATTGTTTGCCCCCATCCGTCGAACGCAGGTAGTAGCCGCCGTTAAAAATTGAACCGGGATAGTTTTCATGAACCGGCGCCTTCAATTTAGGCACGCCATCCGGACGCACGAATGTCCAACCGTAACTGGTGCAAAGCAAAGTTCCGTCCCGCAATTGCAGCAGTCCCGGATCCTGGGATCCGCCGAAAGGATGCGCGTAGATCAACTCCGGCGTCGGGGTCCACGTCACGCCGCCATCGCGCGAACGCACGCCCATCAGGTAACTGTTTGGATCAACATGATTATTATGCCCCTCACCCAACGCCAGTCGATTGGGTGCACGGCGGAAGGCTACGAGCAGCTCCCCGTCGGGCCGCTGAACCACTGAAGGAAATGCGCTATGGAACAGGGGATCCGCATAAATCACCACATCACGGACCTTGCGCACACTGGGCTCAGCCGAGTGCGAGGTTGTGCTAAGAAGCGCAAGGGCGAGTAAAACAAACTGATGGCGTAAATATAACATAAGTGGAGTAGAGTTAATTTTTGCTGAGCGTAATATCGATGGTCCGGCCAAAGGTGGCGCGG
>SXZN01000286.1 GCA_005787865.1 Opitutaceae bacterium
CGGGACACCACCGGTCTGCCACTCAATCTCCGAGCGATTGAGTCATTCAATTTACCTTTTCAGAAAGACCCTAAGGAGAACCCGTTCTGCGCCTTGATGGCCAATTCTAATCACTCTTGCGCCGCCTGCCTCCAGCTCCAGCGCAAGGTTGAGGAACAGGCCCAAATGGAACCTAAGACGCTGAAGTGCTTTGCGGGACTTTGTGACTCTGCGGTACCGGTGCGGGTAGGGGAAAATTTGGTAGCCTTTTTGCAAACGGGGCAAATTCTGCTGCACAAACCGAGTAAGTTGGAATTCAAGAAAGCGGCCTGCGAGTTAATCAATTGGGGTACCCAGGTCGATTTGAAGCAACTCGAGGAGGCTTATTTCCAAACTCGCGTGCTGGATAAGAAGCAATACGAGGCCGTGCTGCGCTTGCTAACTATCTTTGCGCAACATTTGGCCTCCCTCAGTAATCAACTCATGGTTTCAGCTGAGCAGGTGGAATCACCGATGGTGACGCGCGCCAAGGCCTATATCGCCGAGCATCAAAATGAGGAAGTTTCCCTGCGCCAAGTGGCCGGCGCGGTTAATATGAGTGCCTTTTATTTTTGCAAAATCTTTAAGCGAGCGACGGGGCTAACGTTCACTGATTACGTCGCCCGGACGCGGATCGAGAAGGTGAAAAATCTCCTGCTTAATCCGCACAAGCGAATTAGCGAGGTCGCCTACGAGACCGGCTTCCAGTCACTTTCTCAATTCAACCGCGTTTTTCGCCGTGTAACGGGTCAGTCCCCGAAGATTTGGCGGACAAAGTTGCCGCATCCGACGGGTTAAGTTTTTGGTGGGGTTGGCCTGCCTCGAGAACCTCGATTTTCTCCCGCAGTCGGCGCACCTCGAGGATGAGATGATGCAGCTCAGACTCTTCTTTTAACTGGGCCTTTTCTAGAAAATAACTGGCGACATAGGCGGCGAAGGTGCCGAAGAAACTGAGCCCAAAAATCACGAGGGTCACCGCGACTGCTCGGCCCAAAAAAGTCACGGGGTAGAAGTCGCCGTAACCGATGGTGGTGATCGTGGCAAAAGCCCACCACAACGCATCACCGACATTGCGAATATTGGCGCTCGGCACCTGGTATTCGAGTTCGTAGACGGCGATGGTGGCGAAGAGCACGGCGATTAGCGACATCAAGCCCACCAGCACGAAGGTACCCCGCGCGCGATCAGCCCGAATGTGCTCCCCGACAGCTTGAACGGAACGCAGCGCCCGCAGGATGCGGAAAACCGGAAAGATGCGGCCCCAGCGGAGCCAGCTAATTTCGGGAATACTCGACAGCAAATCGATCCAGCCCCAGCGGAGGAAATCTTTTTTCGAGGGGGCCAGCGCTAGGTGCACGGCGAAATCAATCAGGAATATTCCGCAAATAACATCATCGATGCGCCGGAGCAATTGGTGCGTCGCTGGCTCGAGGGTGAGCAGCAATTGGGCGGTGAGTGCCCCGAGTGAATAGAGTGAAAGGGCGAGCACCAGTAGCTCTAAGTAGATAATCCGGCCATTGAGGCGGGCGGCTTCTTTCAGGCTGAGCGTCATGAGCGGGGGAGAGCCTCTAGAATAATTGAGACAAAGGCGAAATCAAGGCCTGCCTACTAATATCCGCGATCAGGGCGAAGCCCCGTGGGCGAGTCATAGAAAGTCACGGTTAAGGGCACCGCCGCCGCGCTGCATCGTGACGGTGGTTATATCTATCAATCGACCGGCGCCTTATTAACAAGATATGCGTCAAATCGGGCAATTGATGCGAGGCTCTCTGGGCGATAAGTTGTTATATTATCAAGGTGTTCCACCGCTCGCTTCCCGTCGCCTTATTATTTCAGCTAATTTTAGAGCTTACTGCGCGCCGCCTCATCAGGTCAGCGGATCTTTTCGTCGCACTGATACAGCTGGGGCAACACCGCTACCGATTTTGCCTGGGCCGACTTGGTCCATGACTAACTAACCCCCAGATATTCCACGCATGTCTGTTATCCCGATCACCATTTTCTTCAGCCTGCTCTTGGCGGGTCTGTTTATTGGGCTTTTCGCTTATGAGCAAAACCGGCGACGCTTTGCGAGTGTGGAGCGAGATTCGCTCCTGCCCTTGGCGGATGAAAAAGCCAAAATTGAGTCCGGTCCTGAGCAGGATCATGGTCACGCCGCTGCCGATGATTGCGGTTGTCATGATGGTCGTCCGCCCTGCGCTGGTTGCGTAAAGCGCACTAATTAAAGCGGTCTACTTTAATCCTAATCACCACGCTATCCTCATGACTACCGGTCAAAAAATAACCATTCAGTTTAATGATAAAATTGTCCGACAATTTATGCTCGCCTCCATTATCTGGGGCGCCGTGGGCATGCTGGTCGGGGTCCTCATCGCCACGCAGCTCAATTTCTGGCAGGCTAATTTTGGCCAAGCGTGGTTGAGTTTCGGTCGGCTCCGTCCGCTGCATACGAATGCCGTTATTTTTGCCTTCGTCGGCAACATGATGTTCGCGGGCGTCTATTACTCCACCCAGCGCCTAGTCAAAGCGCGGCTGGCCAGTGATTTTCTCTCCAATCTGCATTTCTGGGGCTGGCAGCTGATCATCGTCGCAGCGGCCATCACGCTCCCGCTCGGGCTGACGCGCGGTAAAGAATATGCGGAGTTGATCTGGCCCATTAACATTGCCGTCGCCCTGATTTGGGTGGTTTTCGCGGTTAACTTTTTTTGGACCCTCGCGCGCCGCCACGAAAAATCGCTGTACGTCGCCATCTGGTTCTACATCGCGACGATCATCACGGTGGCGATGCTCTACATCGTTAATCACCTCTCGATTCCCACCTCGTTACTGCACAGTTATCCGATTTTCGGGGGCGTGCAGGATGGCTTGGTGCAGTGGTGGTATGGGCATAACGCGGTGGCCTTCTTTCTCACCACGCCGATTTTGGGGATCATGTATTATTTTCTGCCGAAAGCGGCGGAACGGCCGGTTTATTCTTATAAATTATCGGTCATCCATTTTTGGTCTTTGGTGTTTCTCTACATTTGGGCGGGCCCGCATCACTTGCTGAACACCGCTTTGCCGAATTGGCTGCAACTGCTCGGCATGACTTTTTCGTTGATGCTCTGGGCTCCTTCCTGGGGTGGTATGCTGAATGGTCTGCTTACGTTGCGCGGGGCTTGGGGAAAATTGCGCACGGACCCGGTTATTAAATTCTTCGTGGCCGGGGTCACTTTTTATGGCATGGCAACTTTCGAAGGGCCGCTGCTCTCGATTAAATCAGTTAACGCCCTCGCGCATTACACCGATTGGATTATTGCCCACGTCCATGCTGGCGCGCTCGGCTGGAACGGCTTCATGGCCGCCGGCATGTTTTACTGGTTAGTGCCTCGCCTCTGGAACCGGCCTTTGCACTCGACGGCGCTCGCCAATGTGCACTTCTGGCTCGGGCTGACGGGCATGCTGTTGTACATTTCCGCGATGTGGACCTCGGGTATTAATCAAGGTCTCATGCTTAATGCGACGGCGGAAAATGGTACGATTCTCAAGTACCCCAATTTCATTGAGACGCTTAATGCGATCCGGCCGCTGATGCTCCTCCGGGTGGTCGGGGGCACCCTCTATCTCACCGGCTTCCTGCTGATGGCCTATAATATCTGGTGCAGTATCCGTGGTGCGGCGGTCGTGAACGGCACGATGGAAGTATTTGTAGAGACGCCTACGCCGGCGGATAATCTTGGCCTGCGGAGTACTTTCCTCAGTGCGCCCGTGGTCTACACGACTTGCGCTTTACTGGGTTCGTTCATCTGGATGTTCACCAGCGGGTGGCTGAATATCATCGGGCTCGTGGGCACGGCGATGTGTGTATTGCTTGCGATCGGCCATTACGAAACTCGCGGCACGCAGTGGGGCGAATGGTACGATCGCCTCTTAGTTAATGCGCTGCCGTTTACGGTCTTAACTTTTCTCTCCGTCGTGATTGGCGGACTTATTCAGATCATTCCGATGCTGACGATCGATCGGCGGTTGCAGACGGAGGATCGCGTGGCCCGCGTTTATACCCCGCTCGAACTCGAGGGACGTGACCTTTATGTGCGCGAAGGCTGCTATAATTGCCACTCGCAGATGATCCGCACGCTGGTGCCTGATGTCATGCGTTACGGTGACTATTCACGGCTGGGTGAATCGATCTGGGATCACCCTTATCAATGGGGTTCAAGGCGCACGGGCCCGGATCTTGCGCGCGTTGGAATCAAATATAATCACGCCTGGCACTACGATCACCTGGAGAATCCGCGCAATATTTCCACGGGTTCAAATATGCCGGCTTACACTTGGTTGCTCACGGCCCCGACGGACTACGCGGCACTTTCATCCAAGATCCGCGTGCAGCGCATGTTGGGGGTACCGTATCCGTCGTGGTCCCCAGCGTTGATCGATACCCTCGCGAAAGAACAAGCGAAGGATATCGCGAAAGAACTGCGGGTTCAGGGGCGTTTTGTTGATCCCGATCGTGAGGTGGTTGCCCTCATCGCTTACTTGCAATGTCTGGGCAAAACTTGGGAGCCAAGCGTCGCTCCCGTCGCTCCGCCTCAATAAACCCTTTGATCCTTAAACCTTAATTCTCCTCCCATGTTCACCCGAATTATTTACGAAGACTGGCAGCTTATTTTTCCCGTGGTGGCCCTCGCGGTCGCCTCGTGCGTTTACTTAGCGGCCGCCTGGCGGGCCACACGCATGAAATCTGGGCAAGCCGAACGCCTCGCCCAGCTGCCTTTCGAAACTGAGTAATCTCACCGGCCGTCGCGGGGCTCGCCCTGCGCGACTAACGGTGGGCGCGAGCCCGTCACTCCTTCCCTTTGATTTTTATTCCATGAATTCTCAACCGCAACCTCCTCACGGCCCTGAGGCCGAGCCTGCGCTCCGGCCGCATAGTTACGATGGCATCCGCGAATATGATCAGCGCTTACCCAATTGGTGGCTTAATACCCTCTACGGGGCGATCGTCTTTTGGATCGCCTACTGGTTTGTCTACATGATCGCGGGGCTGGTGCCGTCGGATGGCGCGCAGGTTGATGCCGCCATGGCGCGCATCGAGGCAACTAAGATGGCGAGTTCAATCGATGTGACGAATGATGATAAATTCTGGGAAATGAGCACAAATCCCGTGTTTGTCGAAGCCGGTAAACAGACCTACAATTCCCTCTGTTTTCCCTGCCATTTAGCGAGTCTGCGCGGTAAGTCGGAAAACCCAACTGCAATTGGTCCTGATTTGACCGACACCGCTTGGATTCATGGGGGCACGCCCAAAGAAATGTATGTGACGATAAAAAATGGCGTGATCGCCAAGGGCATGCCCGCTTGGGATCCCGTCATCGGGCAGAAGAAAGCCTCTGAGGTCCTCGCCTATATTCTTAGTTACCACAAAAAAGGGGGAACGATCACGCTGCAGGCCCCGTAATTGGCACCGCAACGGCGGTCACGAACCGCCGACGGCGTTCTGCCGTATTAGCCGCTCAAACCACGCATGAGCACTTCATCACCTCATCCTGATTCTCAGCCTAGTCCTGAGCATCCTAAAACTCCCTCGGCGCGCTCAGCGCATCAGCCGATGGTGGATTCTGTCACAACCATCAATTCTGATGGGTCGCGCTATTTTCTTTATCCCGCAGATGCGCGCGGACGATTTTCTCTCGCCCGTCGGCTAAGCGCTTACGGGCTGATTGTCGTTTATCTGCTGCTCCCCTGGATTCCCGTGGGTGGTCACCCCGCGGTCTTTATCGATATAGCCGAGCGGCGTTTTCATTTTCTCGGTTATACTCTCGCGGCGCAGGATACTTGGTTGCTTTTTTTTGGCGTCAGCGGGCTCGGCTTTGCCCTGTTTTTTCTCACGGCACTCTTTGGGCGTCTGTGGTGTGGGTGGGCTTGTCCCCAAACCGTTTTTCTCGACCACGTTTTCCGCCGGATCGAACGGTGGTTGGAAGGCGACGCCGTGGCGCGGCGCGCCTTGCAGTTGGCGCCGATGGGGCCGAGTAAGTTCGCGCGGCGGGCAGTTAAACACCTGCTCTATTTTTTTGCCTCCTTACTCATCACCCATCTGTTCCTCGCGTATTTTGTCAGCTTGCCGGAACTTTGGTTGTTTATGCGGGCGGCTCCCGGTGAACATTGGGCCGCCTTCCTCTTTGTTTTTATTGCGGCGGGATTGCTGTATTTCAATTTCGCTTGGTTTCGCGAACAGCTCTGCATCGTGATTTGTCCTTACGGTCGGCTGCAGTCGGCGCTGACCGATGATCACACGCTGGTGATTGGCTATGATGCCCGGCGGGGTGAACCGCGCGGGCGCGCGGGGACTCCCGCCGCGGGGGCCTGCATTGCTTGCAATCGTTGCGTCCAAGTTTGTCCCACCGGCATTGATATTCGGCATGGTCTCCAATTGGAATGTATCGGCTGCGCGGCGTGCATTGACGCCTGCGACGAGGTCATGACAAAAATTCATCGGCCCCTGGGTCTCGTTCGTTATGATTCGCTGGCTGGGCTCACCGGCGGAGTCACTCGTTGGGTTCGCCCACGGACTATTCTTTACGGTGGGCTCCTTCTCTTGGGGATCATTGTGGCTACCTTTGCGTTCTCCTCGGTGCAGCCCGCCAATTTTCTCATCTACCGCATGAGTGGCGCCGCTTATTTTGTGGGGGCTGAAGAGGTGCGCGATCAATTTATGGTGCGGATCGTCAACAAGCGCCCGACGCCCGCGACCTTCACGGTTAGCTTGGAAGGTTTGCCCGCGGGGATGCGGCAGACTGGTTTTTTGGCGCCGGTGACGCTCGCTGCTCAAGAGGAGTTAGTCAGCCCTCTCATCTTATTGATCGACCGAAAATATTATCACGGGGCCTTTAAGTTCACGGTAAAAGTCGCGGATGCCGCCCGTACTTTTAGTCTAGCGCGGTCAGTTGAGTTCATGGGCCCCGACGCCAATTTGCTGACAGAAGATGATCATGAAAAACATCGCCATCGCTGAATCTGGCCCGGTGGCCTCTTCCCGACCGCTGGCTGCCGCTAGCGATCGCTCGCTCTGGCTCTGGGTGAGCGCGGGCTTTCTTTTGTTGGGCATGCTGTGGGCAATTTTATTTATGGTCGCGCATTCGGTGCAGGTTAAATCGGTGCCGATCATTAAAGCGGGAGGGCGATCATGACGGGCGCACTCGCTGGTATCACGGGACCGGGCACCGCATTTATAGCCGGACTGGTCACCAGTTTGCACTGCGTCGGCATGTGCGGCCCTTTGGCGTGTGCCCTTATGCCTGCGGTGCGGAATGATGCGGACCCGCAGGTAGTCGCGACCACTTATCATCTGACCCGGTTAGCCGGTTATACGCTACTGGGCGCGGTGGCGGGCGGCGTGGGGCAGATCCCGCTTACGCTGCTCAATGGGAGCGGCCTCACCTATTTACCCTGGCTGCTAGTCGTATTTTTTATCGCGATTGCTTTTCGACTCGATCAGCGCTTGCCGCGTCTGCCGCTCTTGGGGCGGGCTTATGCGGCCTTACTGACGCGATTGCGTCAGGGTTCGCGCATCCGGGCGGCGGCCGCACTCGGGGTCGCCACGCCCTTGCTGCCCTGTGGACCACTTTATTTTCTGCTCTCACTGGCCCTTTTCTCAGGCACCGCTCTGCGCGGGGCAGAAACTTTGTTAGCGTTTGGCCTCGGGACGGTCCCGTTGCTCTGGTTGGCCCAAGCTAATTATCAATGGCTGCGCGCCCGATTGAGTCCGCTGGTCCTAGCACGCACGCAAAAAGGGTTGGCGCTCGGCATCGCGCTGCTGCTCGCCTGGCGCCTGCGGGGCACCCTCGGGTTAGGCGGACTGGGCGTCGCTGACTTTGTATGTTTTTGATATGAGGACTGACTCAAACAATTTGGTGGACGGGGATGAACGGGACAGGGCGCGAGTGCGTGGACTGCGTGCCGACCGACCCATCCCCGTTCACCATTGTCATCATTGTGGAACGCCGCTCACAAGCGACGCGACCCGGGCGCCGGGCTTTTGCTGCGCGGGGTGTAATTATGTTTATCGCCTCGTGCATGAACATGGCCTCGATGGTTACTATAAAATTCGCGATTCACTGGTCGCTCCTGTGGGCGAAGCCGTTTTTCAGCCGCGCGATTATGCGTGGTTAAGCGAGCGGCAAAATGCGGCGGAGCAAGTTCCGGGCACTCCTGAACTGACGCTGGAAGTGCAGGGGATTTCTTGTGCAGGTTGCGTTTGGCTCATTGAAAAAGTTTACAACCAACAACCCGGGGCACTCCATATCGAGACTGACGCCCAACTGGGCCGGATGCGACTGCGGTGGACGCTGGGGCAATTTGTGGCGCCCGATTTTGCCCGGACGCTGCAATCTTTTAATTATCTGGTGGGGCCGTTGGGCGCGGAGCCAGCCGTGCCCGAGAGTCGTCGCTTGGTGCGGCGGGTGGGGTTGTGCGCGGCGTTTTCCATGAATGTCATGCTGTTCACGCTGCCAGTTTATTTTGGGATGGAGCCTACTTTCCCCTATGCGCGGCTGTTTGGATGGTTAGCGGCAGCCTTTGCGACTTTAAGCGTGCTGGCGGGCGGCGGTTATTTTTTCTCACGGGCCTTCCGCGCGCTCCGGGAGGGTGTGATGCACATCGATCTGCCGATCGCGGTCGGCATCATCGGTGCTTATGCGGGTTCGCTTTATGGTCTGCTGGCGGGCCGCGAGGCATTTGTCTATTTTGATTTTGTCGCCGCCTTTATTCTGCTGATGCTTTTTGGCCGTTGGGCGCAAGTTACCGCGGTAGAACGAAATCGCCGCCGTTTGCTGACCGCGCAATCACGGCCGGATAAAGTTGCCGTCATTAATGCGACCGGCGTCGCTGTCGAGCGGGCCGTAGAATTACTGCAGCCGGGGGAATCTTTTGAAATTCGCTCGGGTCAAGTTGTCCCGGTCGAAGCACAGCTAGAGACGGCCTTCGCTACTTTTGGCACAGCTTGGATCAATGGAGAGTCAGATCCGCGCGAGTGCCGTGCTGGCGGGCGCGTGCCTTCCGGCGCGGTGAATTTAGGGCGCGCTACCGTCCGATTGTGTGCCGTCCAGCTCTGGGCGGACTCGCTGCTCGCGCAGTTGCTGCGGCCCGCCCAGCGCGATGGCTACCGCCATCGTTTTCTCGAGCGAGTGATCACTGGTTATTTGGTGGCGATTTTTCTCATGGCCTTCGGCACCGGCTTCGCGTGGTGGTTTGCGACCCACGATGCCGTGCAGACTTGGTCGGTCGTGACGGCGGTGTTGGTGGTTTCGTGTCCCTGCGCTATCGGCTTAGCTTTTCCTTTAGCAGATGAGTTGGCCACTGTGGCGCTCCGGCGGTCGGGGGTGTATGTGCGCGAGTCTGACCTTTGGCCGCGGCTGGGGCGGATTAAGAAAATTATTTTTGATAAGACGGGTACGCTCACCTTGGAGACGCCGGTCTTAAAAAACCCCGAAGTGTTGGCGGCCCTGGCGTCGTCAGAATATGCCGCCCTCTTAGCCTTGGTGCGCGATAATCCGCACCCGGTTAGTCAGTCGCTTTTAGAGAATTTGCTAGAGGGGGAGCGGGATCAGCAAAGTTTACCGCCTAGGTTCGGCCCCGATTCTGTTCCGGTCGAGCACCGCCTCCCTGAGGAAATTAAAGAGGTCGCGGGCTATGGGGTTACGTTGCGCCAAGCAGCTGGTCTGTGGTCCTTGGGTCGTCCTGGTTGGCGCGGGGGTATCTTCGGCCCAAATAATCCCTCAGGGGACTGGCCCACCTTGGGGTACGATACGGAATTTGCCCTCGATGGGCAGGTGCGGGCGCGATTTTCTTTTGTTGATACTACTCGCAGCGGCGCGCGCGAGGAGATCGATGCTTTGCGTGCCCTCGGGTTTGAGGTTTTTATCCTCAGTGGTGATCGCGAGGCCAAGGTGGCGGCCATGGCCGTCGCGCTGGGGTTGCCATCGGCCAACGCGCTGAGCGAATGCACGGCAGGGGAAAAAGCCGATTGGCTCCGCGCGCACGACCAACGTGATACCTTAATGCTCGGCGATGGGGTTAATGACAGTCTCGCTTTTGAGGCGGCTTTCGCCCGGGGTACGCCGGTTATTCACCGGGGCGTGCTGGAGTCGCGCGCTGATTTTTATTATCTTGATCGCGGGCTCGCGGGCCTCCGGCAACTTTTTTTGGTCAATACAGCGCGTCGCCGCACGCAGGCTTGGTTATTGGTTTTCTCCGTCGCATATAATGCCCTCGCGGTGGGGCTTGCGGCCGTTGGCCACATGAGTCCGCTCCTCGCCGCGATCTTGATGCCCGTCAGCTCTTTGTTAACGTTGGCGATTGTCTTGCTCGGTATGCGCAAGGTCGCCGCTGGGACGCCGCGGCACCGCAGCGCGCCGGCGATCGTCGCGCCGGCCCCCCAGTCCGCGGCGGCGGAGTGGGTCGAATGACGGCGATTCCAAGATGGACAACTTTGGGCCGCTGCTAAACATCCGCGGATGCACGATCTCCAGCACCTCTTCGAGCAAAACCAAAAGTGGGC
>SXZN01000058.1 GCA_005787865.1 Opitutaceae bacterium
AGCCAGGCGAGGGTATTAGAGCGTTCGACGCCGAGGAGGGTGATTTCAACTTCGGTCGGTTGGTTACTGAAGACTAATGGTTCAGCGATTCCACAATTAAAATGATCCTCTGGCAGTGGGAAAAAATCAACACTCTGCCTCCCATTAATTGTCAGGCGCAGACCGAGTGGCCCCGTAGCTTCAGCGTGATCTAGAGTGGCCGGTAGGACAAAGCCGTTTACATAAAAATTACGAATGGGGGTGCCAGCCGGTAAACGCACTCGAGCGCAGTCACGCAGCCAGAGTGTGTCGGCATTAACCTCCATCCCGCGTCGATCGCGGGAAAGTCCTTCGACGGAATAATCTGTCAGTAAATTGGCGGGCGTGCTCATGGCTTCCTCCCGTTGTTGCTGCCATGGTATCTTTTCATAGTAAATTGAGCTATCGACTACGAGGGTCGAGGTGGATGCTGGCCGCAAGCGCCAACCGAGTTGCAGGGCCAGCGCGTTGAGCCCCTTGGGCTTAAGCCGATCGACTAGGGTTGGCGCTGGCTGCTCGTGACGACTGAGTTGCTGCGGCTGAGCCTGCTTAAAGTCATAAATTACATGGCGATCATCGACTATCTGCGCCAGGCGGAGTCGCTGATTTAAGTGGTACGACTCCGGAGGCGTTGAGCGCCAGCTAGCCCCGATTCGATTGCGGTCATTAGAATTTTCGACGCCGAGGAGAGTGATTTCAATTTCTGTGGCGACTTCGGTCCCGACGATAAGCTGGTCAATTCCGCAATTAAAGTGGCCGACCGGTAATGGGTAGAAATCAATGCTACGGGCATCGTTTACAGTAAGGCGTAGTCCCAAGGGGCCCAAGCTGCTTGGCTCATCAGCTACCTGCGGCAGAAGGAATCCATTAACAAAAAAATTATGGGCTGGGGTGCCGGGGGGTAAGCTGAGCTTAGCCCGATCGCGCAGCCATACGGTGTCGCCATTGACTCCACTCGTCCAGTCGCGGTAAACCCCATGCAAAGTGTAGGCAGAAGCCGGATGATTTTTAGTCGCCGAATCAGTACTGGCTGCAGACCACTGCAATTCTTCGTAGTAAAGCGGTCCTTTCAGATTTTTGCTTACTGGCGCAGCCGGTGGTTGCCGCTCGATTAAGTCAGTCGGCCGGGAGTTGGGTTTTTGACTAATCTCAGGAAAACGCAGGCGATCCAGTCGATTATCTAAGCAGTGCGTCGCTGGGGGCACTCGGCGGCGGCGGCGGATCTCATGGGTTTTGGTGTAGGCGAAATCATAGATCGGCTGCTTATCGCCGACGATTTGAGCGAGGCGTAGTCGGCGATTGAGCGGGTGTGATTGATACGCCACGGCCCAGGCCCGCCATTTTAGCGGCAGTGGCCATTGGCTAATGCGCTGGGCCAACTGAGCAAAAGCGTTGGCGCGTTTTACGCCCAAGAGGGTGATCTCGATTTTGGTCTCCTCGTCGCGGGTGACCAGGGGGCGATCTAGACCGCAATTAAAATGGCCGGTGGGGAGCGGGAAGAAATCGAGGCTTTGGGCCCCGTTGATCGTAATGCGCAGACCCAGTTGGCCCGCTGCTGGCGGTTGATCAGACGAAGGCGGGAGCAGAAATCCATTAATGAAAAAATTACGAGCCGGCGTGCCGGCGGGCAGAGTCAGTTGGGCTCGGTCGCGGAGCCAGACGCTGTCAGCATTACTGGCCTTGGACCAATCATGGTAGACGCCGCGTAAGGTATAAGCGGAGGGTGGGTAAACCACCGGCTTAATGGTGCCAGCTAGTCGTTGCTGCCAATGGAGCTCTTCATAATGCAGCGCGCTGTCGAAGGCCAAGGCGATGGCCCGCGGTGGGCGGGTGCGCCAACCGGCCCGATAGGCCAGGGCGCTGAGTACAGTGAACCCATTAACCGAGCTCGGGTTAGTAAAAAATTGGCGAATAATATTTTTTGCCCAGCATTGATCGCCCAAAGCGATAATCTCTTTTCGCCAGCGGGCAAACAGGCGCTGGGTGTTAGCCTCATCCGCTAGGCTGACGGGCCCGCGTGAGGCGCGAATGTGATGACGCACGACCGACTTAAACGCGACGACCACGTCATAACCGCGCTGGGCGAGTCGCCAGCAGAGATCAATGTCTTCACCCCCATTACGAAAGGATTCATCAAATCCACCCTCGCGTAAAAACGTTTCACGCGGGAGTACGCAGCAAGCGGCCGTTACCGCGGGCACCGTTCGCTGCGCGCACATTAAACGGCTAAGGCTCCGTGGTTGCCAGTGGCTGTGCACTAATTTGGCGGCCGAGGAAATTTCGATGCCGGTATGATCGATCACCCCCGTGGCCGCATTGATTTGAATATTGCCGACAATACCTGGCCGCTGACTTGAGTGCAGGGCAGCCTGCATGGGTTCAAGCCAGCCAGGGAGCAGCGCGAGATCATTGTTAAGCAAGAAAATCAGCTCGCCTTGAGCCGCCGCGGCACCGCGGTTGCACGTTCCGGCAAAGCCCAGATTTTTTTCGTTAAGTAAAAAGCGACAAGGAGACGGGAGGCTGGCGAGCCAGTCGCGCGTGCCATCCGTGGAACCGTCATCAACAAAAATAATCTCATGCGTGAGATGAGCCGGCACGGTCGCGCGTAAACTGGCCAACATGGCCTGGGTCAGGACCAGGCCATTATAGAGCGGAATGATGAACGATACCTTCATGTCAGGCTATTGGGGCTAGCAGTCGTAGTCCTAGGAATATCACGGCAAGCTGGCGTGGATCTTGCGGGGTGATTAAAGCCTGAGTATAATAGAAGGTTAATTGATTGGGGCCTACGCGTAAATTGAGGAGAGCAGTGAGGCGCTCTTTTTGGTTGATGCGTCCAAATGAGTGGCTGCACACCGGTGTGCCATTGAGTTCGATGTGGACAGTTTGATTTGCAGAATAAGTGAGGGCATCGGCAATTAGCTGCATTGATTGGGCTTGATTGGCCGAGATGCTTAACTGAGTGGCAGGGGCGTAGCCCCAATGGAAGGGAGGCAAGAAGGCTTCAGGTACGGGGCCCTCTAACGGACCCCAGCCATTAAGGGGATCAAAGCCGGTGAAGGCTTCCTTGCTATCGGCGAAATGCTGGAATGGAACGTCCTTCGCTGGAAGCTCGCTGATCACGGGGGCATCATCGGCTGATTCATTTTTGGCATCAGCAGAAAGATCAAGCAGGCGCCCATGGCTGGTGGCTAATTTATCCAAAAAAGGCAGGAGCGCGCGGGCTAATCGTCCCCAGCCCTGGGCTAATTGATCATAGCGCGGTGGCGTGCCTTGATAAACGATTGGTCGCAAACGCAGCGTATGTATGGGTTGATAGATGGTCGCAAAAAATAGCGCAGGATCTTCTGCGAGCAGTTGAAACCCTAAACGATAATGTTCATCGAGTCCCGCATGGCTGCGGCCGCGGCTTAATTTTTGTAATTCTGCCAAGACAACTCGCAAAATTTGATGTTGGGGTGAGCGGAGAGCTAAGTGGGCGAGATGAAATGCCTCGGGCATTGGTTGGTCGGGGAGCGCTTGATTTTCTCGATAGAGAGCATGGCTCCCTTTACCGGCTGAAACTGCAGGGTTAAGCGCGAGTGCTCGCGGGATGATAATTTTTTTTGTTCGGGAGGCTTGGCTTTGGCAATAACGCAGGCGGAGGACGGGATTTGTTTGAGTGGAATCATCCGCTTCAGTTGGGCAATAATTGAGGAGGGGGAGGCTAGCCGGTCGATCCGCGGCTAACCCGCTGAGGATTTTCTCTAAGTCGGCGCGATTAGGCCCGATTAGAATTTCATCGGCATCCAAAGGGAAAATCCAGTCGGCTTGCTGGGTGTCAGCCGCTAATTTTGTTAGATAGTTGCTGCGGATTTGTTGTAAATTGCCCAGGGCTTTGTCGGTGAAAAGGGTGAGGGCAAGGCCTTCGGCTTGCAGTGCGTGAAGAATTTGCCGGGTGCCATCAGTGCTATCGTGATCAAAAATAAAATGATGATCCACCCGGGCTAAGGTATGGCGCACAAAAGGCTCGATGATATCGGCCTCATTTTTTACGATGGAGACTGCGACGAGGCGCATAGGGGCAGCTTGCCAGTCTGCTATTAAAAGCAGAGCAAAAACTTTATTACCAACTGGTGGTGGGCTGGCTCAGCCCGCTTACGTGAGTAAGCGCTTCAAATAGGCGCCGTAGGCTGATTTTCCGAGCTTCTTGATATTCGCTTCCAGACCGGCGCGGTCGATCCAGCCTTGTTTATAGGCAATCTCCTCAAGGCACGCAATTTTGAGGCCCGTGCGATTTTCGAGGACGTGGACAAATTGAGCCGCCTCAATCAGCGAATCATGCGTACCGGTGTCGAGCCAAGCGGTGCCGCGGCCGAAAATTTCTACATGGAGGCGACCGCGTTCGAGGTAGAGGCGATTAAGATCGGTGATTTCTAATTCACCGCGCGCGGAGGGCTTGAGGCTGCGGGCCAGAGTAACGACATCGGCATCGTAGAAATAGAGGCCGGGTACTGCGTAGTTGGATTTTGGCTGGGCGGGTTTTTCTTCGAGGGAGAGGACGCGGCCATCGGGGGCGAATTCTACGACGCCATATTCCGTGGGGTTGGCGACGTGATAGCCAAAGATGGTGGCGCCGGCGGTACGGGCGGCGGCTTCGGTGAGGGAGTTAACGAACTCCGCACCATAGAAAAGATTGTCGCCCAGCACGAGGGCGGAGGTTTCTTTGCCCGTGAGGAAACCGGTGTCCCCGGCGATATGGAATGCCTGGGCCAGGCCATCTGGGCTCGGCTGTTCGGCGTAACTCAAGGTGAGGCCAAGATTAGAGCCATCGCCGAGCAATTTGCGAAACAGGGGGAGGTCCGTGGGCGTGGAGATAATGAGGATCTCACGAATGCCCGCGAGCATCAGCACTGAAAGCGGATAATAACTCATCGGCTTATCGTAGACCGGCATGAGCTGTTTGCTCACGGCGATCGTCAAAGGATAGAGGCGAGTGCCCGAGCCACCAGCGAGGATGATACCGCGGCGACAAGAGGCTAGAGGCTTAGGGTGGTGGGGCGGTGAGGGGTGCTGGGTCATAGGTGATGGGTCAAGGCTTGCTGCGGGCTTTGATAAGTGAGCCAAGCATACGTCCGATATCTGCACAAGTGACTTCCAACTGAGTGAATTGCTCTGGATCTAAGGCACCTATATCGCGGGCGATCTCTAATTGCGTTCGGAGTTCTGCCAGCGAGCCTTTGGCGATATAGAGAAAACGAACGGAGTCTTTATTGGTGTCCCGTTCGTCGCCTTCTGCGATATTTGAGGGGATTGATACCGCCGATCTTTGGATTTGGTCACGCAGACCAAAATCCCGCGCCAGTGGACCGCTGGAAGTTAATTTATAGATGGTGACAGCCAAGTCCTTGGCGCGCTGCCAGACTCGGAGATCGCGGTAGCCTTCGGTGCCCATAACCCAAGACCCATTACCCCTGACCTTTCCCCAGGCGCTCCCTAGAATATTTTTTGTCCGTTATCTCCGCTGCCCAGTTGCGATTTTTTAGGTACCAGTCGACGGTCTTTTCTATGCCGCTGGCGAAGTTTTCGCGCGGGGCCCAGCCGAGTTCGGATTGCAGCTTAGTCGCATCGATCGCGTACCGGCGATCGTGACCAGGCCGGTCAGCGACATAGGCAATTTGTTGAGCATAGCCCTTGCCGTCGGGTCGAGGGGCTTTGCGATCGAGGAGTTCGCAGATTTTTTTAACGATGGCGATATTAGGTTGTTCGTTCAGCCCGCCAATATTGTAGGTCTCGCCGGTTCGGCCTTTTTGCAAGACGAGCCAGATGGCGGCCGCGTGATCCTCTACATAAAGCCAATCGCGGATTTGCATGCCATCGCCGTAAACAGGGAGAGGTTTTTGCTCGAGAGCATTGAGGATAATCAACGGGATCAATTTCTCGGGAAAATGATAGGGGCCGTAATTATTAGAACAGTTCGTCGTAAGTGTGGGCAGGCCGTACGTGTGTTGGTAGGCGCGTACGAGGTGATCGCTTGCCGCTTTCGAAGCGGCGTAAGGGCTATTGGGTTCAAAATTATGTTGTTCGGTGAAGGCCGGCGCCCCGAGGGCCAGCGAGCCATAAACTTCATCCGTCGAGACATGGAGAAAGCGGAAAGCGCTTTTTTCGGTGGGTGGCAGACTGTTCCAATGTTTCTTGGCGTTGTTGAGGAGACGCAGGGTACCAACAACATTGGTTTGGATGAACGGCTCCGGCGAATCGATCGAGCGATCGACGTGGGATTCGGCCGCAAAATTCACGATCGCATCAATGGCATGGGTGGTCAGCAAGCGGGCGACGAGCGCATCATCACTAATATCGCCGTGAGCGAAGACGTAGCGAGGATCACCCGCTAGGTCTGTTAGATTCGCCGGATTGCCGGCGTAGGTGAGGGCATCGAGGTTAACCAGCTTGGTGAGCGGCGAGCCTTTTTCAGCCAGACGCTGCCGAATAAAATTAGAGCCGATAAAACCGCAACCACCGGTGACGAGTAAGTTCATGTTAAAATAAAAAAGGATTAACCGCGAAGGGCACGACGCTGCGCGAAGGTTATGTTTAGGTCAGGATAATTCGTTCCCATTCGAGGCGGGGATAGGAACCAAAATTCACTAATAAGCCAAGCTGGAGGCCAGTTATTTTTAGGTAATTGAGCAATTGTGCTCGGTGCTCGTCATTGAGGGCTTTTGCGCCCTTCAATTCGATAATTATTTTATCAAAGCCAATGAGGTCTGGCGTGTAAGTATGTTTAAGCGGGCGATCTCGATAATAGATAGAGAAATTGCGTTGTCGCTCAAAAGGAATGCCCGAAAGCTCAAGTTCGATTTCTAGGGCGTCCTGATAAATTGCTTCCACGAAGCCATGGCCCTTGTCTTTATGCACCGCGAGGCAGGCGCCGATTAAACGATAGGCCTCATCCCGGTATAACATATCATCAGGCATGGCTTTCGCGAATCTTGGCGCTCTTCGCGGTTAATTCCTTAGCCCCTGACCCAGCGGCGAAGATCGCGTTCGATCGCGGTGTGGACTTCGGTCATTTTGATGCCGGTGGCGGCTAATTTGGCGGAGGTCATTACGCAATTCGAGCGCGGGGTTTTTGCGGCGGTACGCATAAACTCAGCTTCATCCTGGAAGAATTTAAAATCTTTATGGGATACGCCGGCTTTTTTAATCAGCTCGACCACTTCGCGGGTGGTGACTTGGCCGGGGTTCGTGACATTATAAATGCCGCCGGGCACCCGCTTTTCCCAGCAGGCGAAGGTTGCGGTGACGAATTCCTCTAACTGCGAAATGGAGTTATCGGCTTCGAGGAGCGTCGTGTAACGCAGGAGCTTAGTCAGGTAATTGCGCGGGCCATCGATCTCATTAAAGGGAATGCGCAGACGCCAAATGTAAGTTGAGGGGAAGCTGGCCAAGACTTCTTCGCCGAGCGCTTTGGTGCCTGAGTAAAAGCTGCAATTATTAGTGCGGAAGGTGAAGTTGGGGGTATCGGTTTCGCTGAAACCTGACCCGTCAGGACGGGCTCCAGTATAAATGCAGCCTGAAGAGACGTGGCCCCAGGGAACCTCGGCATCCGCGCAAGCCTGAGCGACGATTCCCGGCAGGACGGCGTTGCCCATGAGGCAGTCAGCTTTGTGTAATTCGCAGGCATCGACGTTGGGTTTGCCCGTGTAGCCGGCCGCATTGATCAGGAAGACCGGTCGCTCGCGACGGAGTAGAGCGGTGAGGGTCGCTTGATTAGTATAATCAAAATCGGCCCGCCGGAGATCGCGGAAAGCGAGGCCTTTGCGCTCGAGTAACGCTTGATAAGCCGAACCTACATAGCCAGAGCCGCCGAGAAGATAGATCATACAGAGTGAGATAAAATAGAAACGAGCAAGATGGGGAATGATGCGGGGGGCCAATAGCAATCTATCGCCCTAGCGCTTTTTGTAGTCTCCGCGGCTGAAGTATTTCTCTAACCAAACATAGGCGCAGATAAAGAAATAGCGGCTGCCCATTTCTTTGATTTTAAGTTTGGCCTCACCATATTTACGATTTTGCCAAGAGATGGGAATCACGGTCCAGGTGTAGCCGCGAACGATGGCCTTG
>SXZN01000059.1 GCA_005787865.1 Opitutaceae bacterium
ATTGCAGCCCCACGATCCACCAGCGTTTCGTGCGATACAAATCCACCACCGGCGACCACAGCGGCTTGATCACCCACGGTAAATACAGCCAGCTCGTGTAGAGCGCGATCGCGGTGTTCGAGATCTGTAAATTTTTATACATCACCACCGAAAGCGTCATCGCCACGACGTAGGGAATACCCTGTCCAAAATAAAGCGTCGGAATCCAACGCCACGGCCGCGGCGCAGGAGCAATCGGAGTATTCATCAGTGGCGACATTAAAGCCGCGGCCGGTTTAAGCGCAAGGTGACGCGCGCACTTTCATTACCCAGACGATCGATCGACGAAATCACCAGCGCTTCCGCCCCCCGCGCCTCCACCAACGGCGCACTCGCGGGTTGTATTGAAAACTCCCAAATTTTTTCCCGCTCCCGCCAGATCGCATAATTCGCCACTGGTTTACCCACGGCGGGTGTGATCATAATTTTTCCGTCGCTCAGCGATTTAAGTTTGGGGGCCAGCGGAGCCACCGCATCCAGCCAAGGCGAAGTGGGCACCAACGCAGCCTGCGCGTATGCTTCCGTTTGCAAAAGCGTGCTAATCCCGTGGCGATCTTGCAGGAGCGCCACCATGCTAAAATGCACGTGGCCACTGGTCGCTGACTGCGCCCGCGCCCCGGCGATTTGCTGCGTAATCTCACCGACCGACCAGCTTTGGGGCGTAGCATTAATTCGGCTCGTAAATAGCCCGGGCCAGAGATGAAAGCGGCCGTTAATTCGCTGGGCCCAATAATCAAGTAGCACCGGAAACGACTGCGCCGTCGCGGCCGCCGGCCAGTAGAGCTGCGGCGTCAGGTAATCCATCCAACCACGCTCGATCCAGTGTTCAACATCAGCGTATAGCTTATCATACTGACTAAAGCCCACGATCCCCGGCGGCCGTCGATCGGGCCGACCGATGCCGAAGGGACTGAGCCCAAATTGCACCGTGGGCTTAAGCGCATGAATGGTGCGATGGAGTTGCTCGACGAGACTATTGACATTTTGCCGGCGCCAGTCGGCGCGGTTGAGCGGGCCCCCACCATCGCGATAGATCTTCCAAGACGGCTCATCCGGAAAATCGAGCGACTCATTTATCTCCAGCGGATTGACCACGCCGGCAGCCGTCCGGGCGATCGGATACGGATAAAAATAATCATCGAGATGCACGCCATCCACGTCGTAGCGCCGCACCACGTCCGCGATGACGGCGAGCGTCCGTTGCACCGCAATCGGCTCACCCGGATCCAGCCACCAAGATTCGCCGTATTTTTTTACCGCGGCGGGATGCGTCAGCGCCAAATGGTTCGGCGCAAACGCTGACTGCGCCTGATGATGCCGTGCGCGGTAAGGATTAAACCACGCATGCAGTTCAAGGCCCCGCCGGTGCGCTTCCTCAATCCACATTTGGAGCGGGTCATAGAACGGCACCGGCGCGCGCCCTTGTGCGCCGCAGAGATATTCGCTCCATGGTTCCAAGGCCGACGGATAAAGCGCGTCAGCGGCGGGACGAACCTGCAGAATGATTGCATTTAATTTCAAGGCGCTGGCCCGATCCAGTATGGCTAGTATTTCCGCCTGTTGCTGGACCACCGGTAAACCCGGCTGACTCGGCCAATCAATATTCGCCACTGCCGCCACCCATGCAGCCCGAAACTCCCGGGGCGCGGCGGGTGGATCATTCCGTGGCAGGCGCGACGAGCTGAGGGTCGTACAGCCGACGAGGCAGAGAGCCGCAGCCGCCACGGAAAAAAGGCTGACGCCTACACCGGATCGGCCGATGCCCAGATTAGCCGGAGAAAAAATTCGCCGCGCAGCCGGCCGCGTTACCGAAGAATTATTCATGCTCTGATTCAGTGGGGCAGGAGCGCCTGGCGGACACTGCCCTGCACCGCGTCGAGGGCCGCCTGAGCGGCGGCGACATCGAGCTTCCGCCGAATCATCACGATCGCCACTTTCACGCGATAACTGCAGGCCTCGAGCGCCGCGCGGGCCGTGGCTTCATCGGCCCCCGCCGCTTGCCGCGTTAAGGCCACCGCGCGCCGAACCAATTTGGCATTGTTCGGCAATACATCGACCATCAAGTTGCCGTAAACTTTATTAAGCCGAACCATAATCGAACTCGAAAGCGTGTTGAGCGCGATTTTCTGCGCGGTACCGGCCTTAAGTCGCGTGCTCCCGGAAATAGTTTCACTGCCCGTATCGAGCGTGATGCCAATGTCCGCTTGGGTGGCCACGGGCGCCTGGGGATTATTGGCGAGGCCGATCGTCAACGCACCCGCACCTTTCGCGGCCGCCAGAGCGCCCAGCACGTAAGGAGTATAACCCGAAGCGGCGATCAGCAGAACGACATCTTGCGGCGTAACCGCCAACCCGCGCAGATCCGCCCCACCCTGAGCCTCATCATCCTCCGCGCCTTCCGCGGCGGAGCCCAACGCGGCGTGACCACCGGCCAACAAAGCCGCGACACGATCCTTCGGCCAAGCAAAGGTTGGAAATAATTCTACGCTATCTAAGAGACCCAGTCGCCCCGACGTGCCGGCCCCGACATAAATTAAACGTCCACCGCCCGCGAGGCGCGGCACCGCCGCATCAACCGCTCGCGCCAAGGCCTCAGCCGCGGCATGGACAACATTCGCCGCCACCACTTGATCAGCGGTAAAAGCCCGCACGAGATCGGCGGAAGCATATTGATCAAGATTAGGGTGCTGGGGGCTGGGGGTTTCCGTGTTGAGCATGGCGAGAAGATAATCGGCGTTGCGGCAGCGGGTTCAATCGTTCATTTCATGGGAGTGCTTTGTATCCGCCGACTTTTATCCGATGTCTGAGCTCTATATTGGAACGCTCTCTGGCACCAGTGTAGATGGCATCGATGCCGCCCTCGTCCGTTTTTCACCCGAGCCGGAACTCATCGCGACCCACTGCGCACCGTTTCCGCCCGCGCTGCGCGAAACCGTGCTCAGTTTATGCCGGCCCGGTGAAAACGAAATCGACCGACTCGGTCAAGCCGACGTGCTCATCGGCCAAGCTATGGCGCAGGCCGTGCAAGCCCTGCTCGCTCAAACCACTTTCACCGCGCGGGATATTTGCGCCATCGGTAGTCACGGGCAAACCATTCGCCACCGCCCCAAATTCACGCCGGCCTTTACGCTGCAAATCGGCGATCCCAATGTAATCGCCACCCTCACGGGGATTCCGGTGGTCGCGGATTTTCGCCGCAAGGATCTCGCCCTCGGCGGACAAGGCGCGCCGTTGGTTCCGGCGTTTCACGATGCAGTCTTTCGCTCGGCTCGCCGCGACCGCGTCATTGTTAATATTGGTGGCATCGCCAATCTCACCGCGCTGCCCGGTGGAAGTGTAACCATACTCGGTTTCGACACGGGCCCTGGCAATACATTACTGGATGGCTGGTGCCGGCAAACCACAGGTGAGACCATGGATCGTGAGGGCCAACTCGCGGCGCAAGGCACGGTGCGACCGGCGCTGCTGAAGGCGCTGTTGCAGGATCCCTATTTTCACGCCCTGCCCCCAAAGAGCACGGGGCCGGAATATTTTTCACTGGCCTGGTTGCAGGCGCACCTCGACGCCACCGGAGGCGGCAGCG
>SXZN01000060.1 GCA_005787865.1 Opitutaceae bacterium
CCGCAGCGGCCAATGGTTGCCAGTCAATCAGCTGACCCCACCCACCGCTCGAGAGGAAGTCCGCAACTTGGTCGTGCGGGTCCGCACGATCGGCGATATCATGAGCACCGGCTGCGTCGAATCTACCGCCACCACCGTCGCCGATATCATCACGGAAATTGCGGCGGCCCGCATCACGGAACGCGGTTCCCGCGCCGACGATAAAACGTCCGAAGCTGCCATGGAGGACCGCAAAAAAGCGGGTTATTTCTAATATGTTCACGCCACTCATGCCGTCGGCCTCTTCCGCGACTGTGCCCATCGACATCCTTCGGTTTAATACCTGCGGGAGCGTCGATGATGGTAAATCCACTCTGATCGGCCGACTCCTCTTTGATTCAAAATCAATCATGGAGGATCAATTGGCGGCCCTCGAGCGCTCCGCCGATATCACCGGTAACGGTCAAATCAATCTCGCTAACCTCACCGATGGCCTAAGGGCCGAGCGCGAACAGGGCATCACGATCGATGTTGCCTATCGTTACTTCGCGACCCCCCGCCGTAAGTTCATCATCGCGGATACTCCCGGCCATATTCAGTACACGCGCAATATGGTGACCGGCGCGTCTTCTGCTAATCTCTCCATTGTCCTCATCGATGCTCGTACTGGAGTAATTGAACAGAGCCGCCGCCACACCGCCCTTGCGGGATTACTCCGCATTCCCCACCTCGTGGTGGCCATTAACAAAATGGATCTCGTGGGCTGGAGCGAAGCTCGCTTCAACGAAATCCGCGCCGAATTTGAGGAATTTTTACCACGCCTCGCTATCCAAGATGTTAAATTTATCCCCCTCAGCGCCCTCAACGGCGACAACGTCGTTGAGCGGTCACCCCACACACCGTGGTACGCAGGACCACCGCTACTCGATCACCTGGAGACTGTCCACATCGCGAGCGACTGGAATTTAAATGGCTTCCGCTTTCCGGTTCAATGGGTCAACCGCCCCCATAATCCGACCAATCAGACCTTCCATGATTTTCGCGGTGTCAGCGGCCAAATCGCCGGCGGTATTGTTCGCACTGGCCAAAAACTTATCGCCCTCCCCGCCGGCGTCGTGACCACCGTCCGGCAAATCTGGACCTATGACGGCCCGGTGGCTGAAGCCTTCTGCCCACAATCGGTCACCCTCGTCCTCGACCATGATATCGATCTCAGCCGCGGCAGTATGCTGATCGGCACCGACCACCTCCCGGGCACCAGCCGCAACTTGCTGGCTGAGATTTGCTGGATGCATCCGATTGCCTTGCGGCGGGGGAAAAAATATCTGCTTAAACACACCACTCAAACCGTGTCGGTGGTCGTCACCGAGATTCTGCACAAACTCAACATCGCCACCCTCGATCCAGAGCCCGAGCCGGCTGAACTAGTCATGAATGATCTTGGGGGAATTCGCCTGCACGCCGCCCAACCCCTCTATTTTGATGGGTACACGACCAATCGACTCACCGGCTCTTTTATCCTGATCGAGCCCGGGACCAACGCCACCGTCGCCGCCGGCCTCCTGGCTCCTCCTAGCGAAGTGATCAAGCCCGAGTTTGGCGATTACGCGATCTGACGGATTAAAATGCTCGGGGGCTAATCGCAGCATTTTCTCCGTTACCTTCTGGGCGCAGGGCCGCCAGGCTTTTTCTGGTTACCAAAAAGGTTGCTCGCGTGAGCGCATGACGTAGCATGCAAAATCAATGAAGGTTTCTGTTAAGATTGATTACGCCTGTCGCGTCATGGCCGAACTCGCCCGCTTACATGGCTCGGGCACGCTCGCGCAGATTGATCACCTCGCCCAAACGGAAGCGGTGCCCGCTAATTTTCTCGCGCAAATTTTGGGGAAACTCCGCACGCATGGCCTCATCACCAGCCGCCGCGGCAGCCTAGGCGGCTATGTCCTCGCGCGGAGCCCTGAAGAAATTTCCCTCTATGATATCCTGCTGGCGGTCGAAGGTGAGTGCCTTCATCTCAGCGGCAACTTCCAAGGCCGGAGTGGCCGACGCCTCAAGCAAGTCTGGGGCGAAATCAGTGCCGATTTGGGCAAAAAAACCAAGGGCTACACCCTCAACCAGCTCGCCACGAAGAACCCGACGGAAATGTATTATATTTGAGCCGCCCACCGCGGTGAGCGGCGTCCACTTGCCAACTAACGCAACCTGAGTAGGCTACCAGCTCATGAAATTAACCACTGCCCTTCTTTTCTCCTCGATGATCCTTTTCTCCAAAGCCTCGGCTGAACCGCTTAAAGTTGGCGACCAAGCCCCCGTGGTCTCAGCTCTCACTGATACTGGCACAACGCTCAATCTGGGCCAAGTCTATCAGGCCAATCGCTACACCGTGGTTTGGTTTTATCCGCGCGCCCTCACGGGGGGCTGCACCGCACAGGGTTGCTCGTTGCGCGATGCCAGTGCGGAACTCACGCAATTCGGCGCGGCCGTGATCGGCGTGAGCACCGACTCCATCGAGAAACAAAAAGAGTTTAAAGCGGTGAACCACTTTCCCTTCCCGCTTTTGGCGGACACCGACAAACTCGTCGTCAAAGCCTTTGGTCAATCCGTGATGATGATGGCCTCACGCGAGTGCTATGTGATTAAAGGCGGCAAAGTGGTCTACAAAGATACTGGGGTCACCGGTCGGCAGGCCGCCAACGTCCTCGCCTTTTTGGCCAGCGATAAAAATTAAAATAGCGGCCGCCCGCCAGCGGCTGGCCCGCCGCTTGGCGCTATAATTCGTCGTCGTTAACTGCCGCCAACACCTCGGCGCGAGGGTTTTGCCGCGCGCGCTCAATCCAATCACGAAAGAGCGCTAATTCAGCAATCCACTCGGGTGGCAATGGTGCCGCGACTAAATCGATCACCCGCCAGGTGCCATTTTCATCGACCACGACATTACGATCATGCGTGTCGGCGACCAACCAGGGCACCCCAGCTAAAAAAGCGAGTCGCGGATGATCCCGATCAGCCCGCAGAAACCGCGAGGGAATCGGGATCAGGTTGGCGGGGTCGAGGCCAGAGACGTCGGTTTTTTCGGGCAGCATTCGCCCGAAAGTCTGCTTCGCCACGATAATACCTTCCGGCGTAATGCCGATTATTTCAGTGGGAATCCCAAATTGATGGGTGAGCTCAAGTTTAGCCAAAAGCATTCGATAGCTGCCGGGTACGGCCGTTGCGTTAAGCAAATCGCTTTCGCCGCGTTGAAAAGCAAAAGTCGCCCCGACGTCGCCGCCTTCGCGAAACAGAAAAAATTTATAAACTGAATGCTGGTCGTCGACAAAAGCTAAGGCTTCCACCCCGCCACCAATTCGCCGCAGTTTTGGGCTATCAACCTCAAAGGGGTCCTCAACTTCTGAACTAAAGCCAAACACCTCAAACGGTATAATTGGCAAATGCTGCCGAAACGCCCGAATGGCGTCACCTAAGGCCGCCCATTCACCCCCCGTGGCTTCTAAAAGACTTACTTCGTCTTCGGGGACGAGGACGAGAGCGCGGTCTTTATCTGCTCGGATACCGCATTGGGCTGCTGCTTGGCCCAACTGATCGAGCGCCCGAAGTCGTTGCCGGTGACTGTCCAGAACAACGGACCACCCTTCCGCGCTGGGGAGGCGGGAGCCGGTGAGGCAGGTTGATCTGCCGGAGAAGGGGTCGGATGGTTGCATGCCTCGGCCATGCGCCCAAGGTCACGTTTTCGTCCCCGAACGCAAAAACTATTTGCGCGCAGGTTGTTCACAGGCGAAACCCAAAGCGAGAAAGTAACCGTCCTAGGCTTGCCGCCGGCCTTTTTTACCGGAAACCTCTCGCTTGACACCCCCCGCCCCCATCAATGACTTTGGACCTCTTTTTCATATAACACCATGGAACCTACATTTCGCCCACATCGCAAGAAACGCGCCCGTAAGATCGGTTTCCGCGCCCGCAAGGCCACCCGCGGTGGCCGTAAAGTTCTCGCTGCCCGTCGCCGCAAGGGCCGCAAACGCCTCACGGTCGTCTAAAATGAACCTGCGCGCCGGGCAACGCCTGCGGCGCAATGACGACTTCCGCACCGTTCGTGAGCAAGGTCGCCGCACTGATTGCGGAGCTTTCCTCCTGACTTGGCGGACGCGTCCCGCTGAAACTGCCCTCACTCCCGCCCGCGTGGGAGTAGTCGCATCCCGCGCCTCGGTTGGTAATGCGGTTCATCGTAACCGAGCCAAACGCCGGCTGCGCGAAATCTACCGCCGCCATCAGTCCCTCGTACCAGCCGGTCTCGATCTTGTCCTGACCGCGCGCCCCGCCCTCCTTCGACTCGAGTTTGCTGATGTAGAACAACGTTTTACCCAAGCTTGCCTAAAATTTAAGCCTAACAAGCCCGCGCCCCATGCCTGATTCCCGCGCTCGCTTTATTCCACGCCTCCTCGCGCTCCCAGCCAAAATGGCCTGTGGCCTCATTGGGCTTTACCAGCACTCCGTGTCACCCGCTTTAGCTGCCCTCAACCCTGCGATGGGCTGCCGCTTCAGCCCCACTTGTTCGCACTATGCCCGCGACGCCTTCCAAACCCACGGTTTATTTTTTGGTCTCTTTCTTGCCGCGCGGCGGCTCGCCAAGTGCGGACCTTGGCATCTCGGGGGCGAAGATCTCGTCCCTGCTGTTAAATTTTCCTGCGTTCGTACCGCGCGCATCAGCGCCCGGTCTTGCGACGCGCCTCTCGTCCCTCATCGTTAAGCTCCGTTTTTCCCATGGATAAAAAGAATACAGTGATCGGTGTGCTGCTCCTCATCGCCGCAATGGCGAGCTTCTACTTCAGCGCCCGCTTGGCTCCGCCGGTGGCCCCTTCCGGTAATCCCCCCGCGGGAACCTCCATTCAGCCCACCGGCTTGCCAATAGCGGCGAGTGAAAAATCTCCGTCGATCACCTCGCCAAATGACGCCGGGTTGTCAGCCGCCAAAACCGGCCCGGCCGAGTACGTCACCCTGTCCAATGATTTCATCACGGTGCAATTCACCAATCAGGGCGGGGCGATCCATCAGGTTGGTCTGAAAAAATACCCTGAAACTAAAGGCCAGGCCCCCCTGTACACCCTTAATGCGCCCCCAGCGGCACCCGCTTTAAGCCTCACCGACTTTCCCGGCGTTGACCGTTTCACCGCTTACACCGTGGTGGCACAAACCGCGGACGAGCTCGTCTACCGCACCGTCGCCGACGGACTAGAAGTCACTCGACGCTACTCTTTGGCGAAAACAGTGGGCCAAGATGATTATCAAATCCGCCATGAGACGACCTTCCGTAACTTAACCCGCAAAGTCCTCCTTCTACCGCGCGCCTCTTTTAATCTCGGAACCGCCGCCCCACTTAACGAACACGACCTCGGAATCTATCTTAACGTCGGTTACTCTGATGGCAGCGATGCCAGTTTTATTGGCCAAAGCGATCTGCAAGGCGGTGGTTTCTTGGCGATGGTTGGCCTAAGGGATGGGACCCCGCCTCCTTACCTCGAGCGCACCGCGGCGATCCACTGGGCGGCGGTGAAGAATCAGTTCTTCGCCCTGATTCTCACCCCTGATCAACTGGGCACCGGCGTCCGTATCGAACGCACCAAGCTTGTGCCGACCGCCTCTGACACCGACGTTGCGGCTTATGGCATCACCGGCTATGCGCGCTTCGAACTTAAACCGCTCGCCGCGGGCGCATCGTCCACTTTTGGCGCGGTATTATTTGCCGGCCCCAATGAATATAAACGCATCTCGAATGCCGATATATTTAAACAGGGCGAAGAGAAAATCATGCAGTTCTCGTCCGGCTTCGGGAAAATTTTCTTCTCCGGCTTTTTTGCTCCCCTGCTCCTAACGATTATGACTTGGGTCCACTCCCTCGTACCGAATTGGGGTTGGGCCATCGTTATCACCACGCTGCTCCTCAAAACTTTTTTCCTCCCCTTCACCCTCGCCGCCTCGAAATCCTCGAAGCGGATGGCAAAACTGAATCCGCTCATGCAGGCCATGCGGGAAAAGTATAAAGATAATCCGCAGAAAATTCAGACGGAAACCCTCAAGCTGTTTAAGGAAAATAAAGTTAATCCCCTGGGCGGCTGTATTCCGATTCTCATCACAATCCCATTTTTTATCGGCTTTTTTACCATGCTGCAAAGCGCCTCGGAATTGCGCTTCGCGTCTTTTCTCTGGGCCACCGATTTATCTGCGCCGGATACGATCGGTCATATCTTCGGCCTGCCGATCAATATCATGCCGTTATTCATGGGGGCGACGATGATCATCCAAATGCGCCTCACCCCGATGCCCACGACCGATAAAGCCCAAGCCACCATGATGAAAATCATGCCCTGGATATTCACCTTATTCTGCTATAATTTCGCGTCAGGTCTCGCCCTTTATTCCACGATCAACGGCCTCTTCTCTATTGGCCAGCAGCTCGTAATTAATCGCCTGCCCGAACCCGACCTCCCCGCCGCCCCAGCGGCTGACGGGCTGAAGAATGTGACGCCAAAAAAGAAAAATAACCGTTAAGGCATTTATCCCACATCCGCACTTTAGAAAAGGGCAACGGGGCGAGTTTGTAATACAATGTATTACAAACTGCGCTCCTAACGGATCGGGAGAATCTTAGCATTGCGCGCGGCGCAGCCGAGTAGCTGTAGCAGGTAGATTGGGTGCAGGATTCTGACGAAAACGCCCCGCCGTTAATTAAAAGATAGCGCGTTCATTGCTCCGACTATCACAACGAGAGCGAGAGTTCGCAGATCGGATAGCGCAATTAATTTGCCCTAGCGATTAATTATGCGGTTTTTCTTTACCCTTCTTTACATGAGTGTTTGCGCTTGTGTAATAGTTATTAATAGGTCCCCCCATGTATTTTTCCTCTCCTCGACAGTTCGTTCAAGTTGCAGCAGTTGCAGCAGTTGCAGCAGTTGCAGCAGAGCGAATCTCCCCGCAAAAAGCGGCCGACCTGATTGCCGCTCATAAGGCTATTCTGATAGATGTGCGCGCACCTTCTGCCTGGGCCAAAACGAAGGTGGCGGCTCCCGCTGCTCTATTATCCTTCCATGATTTTGAGGCTGTGTTAATCGGCGGCTGGAAGCCTGCTCTCGGTGCAGCTGAAGGGAAGTTGGTCATAATTCAATGCGATGACGTTACCCCCTGCGATAAAATCATCGGGATGATCAAAGCCATCGGCCTCGAGTGTGTCTGTGCTGGTAAGCCACAAGATTGGATTAAGGCCGGACTGCCCACGCGGGACTCTCAGGCCATGCACTCCGGTTAAGAGCTGAGCCTGGAGTTCAGCTAGGTGCGCAATGCTTTAACTTTTTCGATAAAGTTAGCCGCCACCGCCTAACCACGCGCCATTTGTAATATATTATATTACAAAGCGTGGCCCCCATCGCCGGTTAAAGGTGTGTTAGATTATAAATCAGCCGCCCGCAATCGGGCCGCGTGAATCGCACAGATGCAGTCTTCGCCGTCCTCGGTATGCAGCCAGTGTAAATCGAGCGCCGGGAAAGCCCGGTCCATCGCCGCGCGCAGACCGCCTACTTCTAAAACCACCACGCCATGGGCCTGCAAGCGCTCACGGGATTGCCGAAGTAATTTTCGAATAATAGCTAAGCCATCCTTACCCCCATCAAGGGCCATCGCGGGCTCATTTCTAAATTCAACGGGAAGATCGCGTAATTCCTTCGTGGGCACATACGGCGGGTTGCTCAAAATAATGTCATATCTTCTCTGAGGCACCGCAGCAAACACATCAGACTGGTACAATTTAATCCGTGAACCGAGTCGGTGGGTGGCAATATTCAACCGAGCGACCGCGAGCGCCTCGGGGGATAATTCAATCGCATCAACCTTCGCCTTAGGAAATTGATGGGCCAGCAAGACCGCCAAACAACCCGAACCCGTGCAAACATCGACCACCCGCTGGACCGGCTGATTAGCCGGCAACCAATGCGGAAGTTGTTCCGGAATAATTTCTAAAAAATAAGACCGCGGAATAATTACCCGCTCATCCACATAAAAAAGATGCTCGCCGAGCCAAGCTTCGCGCGTGAGGTAAGCCGCGGGCACATGGTCTTCTAAACGGCGGCGCAAAAGCTCGGCCAGCTTGCTCGCTTGCTTAATCGTTACTTTGCGCCGCAAAACTGCGGCGGAACTATCCAGCGGGAAACCGAGAGCATGCAGCAAAAGATAAAGCGCTTCATCATGAGCGGTGACCGCAACTTGGCCGAGCGCCACTTTATGCTGGGCATAAAGTTTCTCCGCATACCCTAGCCAAGCCCCAAGAGTGGCACCAGTCGAAGGAAGCGCTAAAGGCATAAGCTATTTTTTTACCGAGGGATCGCCCACGACATGGAGGTGGGTGAAAATATGATCGCTACAATAACACTGGTCGCCCGCACATTTGGAACAGTAACGGAAATCAATTTGCGGGTGGGTGAGATCCGTGCGGTTACACAGATGGCACCGATGCCGGGGCTCCCGTTCATTATTAGCCGCCGTAAAATTTCGCGCCTGCCAGGCTTGCCGGCGCTGACCGGAACCGACTGAACGCACGAGATCGCGTGCGAAAAAAACCAGGAAATTGCTCGTCGAAGCGAAGATCATTAAACGTTCCGCCCAAGTGCCGACGATTAAAATAAAGCCATAACCCAACCACTGAATCAGCGCCAACCACTTGATTTTTACCGGCAGAAAAAAGAAAATATACATCACAAAATCTGGATTCAAATACGCGAAGGCCAAAAACACCGTTGCCGCCATATAAGCGTTAGTCGCATACAGGGCGGGCGTCACAAAAGCTGCGCCGACCGTCAGCAGCCAACCCAGTAAAATAAATCCGTTAAAACGTAAGGCCCCCCAGTGCTGCTCCAGCGCGCTACCCATGAGGTAAAAAAGATACCACCCAAAGGCGAGGAAGAGCGCACTCGTCAGCGTTAAGGTGGTAACGGGTGGGACTAATAAAAATGTGCCCAAGCGCCAAAATTCGCCCGCCTGCACCGCCGCCGGCAGTAACATAATC
>SXZN01000061.1 GCA_005787865.1 Opitutaceae bacterium
AGTTTATCTGCCGGAGGTTCCCTTCAGCAGCGAGAAATTCATTGAAGACGTCCGCAAGGTTCTCAAACGGGAAAAGCATTGCGTCGTCGTCGCCAGCGAAGGCCTGATCGACAAGGATAGCAATTACGTCTCCGTTGAGAGTGGTACCACGGAAGCGCAGCTCGGTGGCGTTGGCGAGTTCATGAAAGATCTCGTTGAGTCCCAGCTCGCCGCGAAGACCCGGGTGGCTCGTCTCGGGGTCGCCCAGCGCGCCGCCGCTCACTTGGTTTCCAAGACCGATACCGACGAGGCTTTCCTCGTGGGCCAAGCTGCCGTGAAGGCCGCGGTGAATGGCGAGAGCGATAAGCTGGTCACCTTGGTGCGTGGTGACGGCGAAATCTACACCTGCGAGACCGGACTCTCCGCGTTGAGTGATGTGGTGGGTAATTTGAAGAAGCTCCCGGCCGAGTGGGTCAACGAAGATGGGGTTAGCTTGAACTTCCAGTTCTTCCGCTATGCCACGCCGTTAATCCAAGGCGAAGTTGCCGTGCCTTACGACAATGGGCTGCCCTCCTACGTGCGGCTCACCAAGTCGCGGGTCGATAAGATGCTCCCTAGCCACGAGGCTTAAGTTAGCTAAACAGTTTAAAAGCAGAGCCGGTCAATTTGACCGGCTCTTTTTTTGTCTTTCTGCGGTGCTCTTATCAAAGGCCCGCGCCAGTGGGTGTGTACCAGGCTCGGTCGCCTTTGCGGTAAGGATCATTGCCGCGATATGCTCCCGGCACCTCGAGATAACGCAGCGCTTGGGTAGCACCGATTTCCGAAGTAAAATAACCCAGCAAGGTGAGCTGCTTGTAGAGCTTGAAGTAATGCGGCGGGGCTTCGGCGGAATTTTCTTTGGAGTATAAACGAGCCTCCGCATCCAACTGATTGAGCAGCGTGGTGCGCTCGGTCGCCGAGGCTGCCAGAAAAGTCTTCCCGGTTAATTTTTTGGCGGCCGCATCCACCGTGGTGAGACCCGCGTGAAAAATTTGCTGCTGCGGAAGGGTGTAGCATGCCCCGGCCATCATAATCATGAACGCGCCAATCTGCACGGCTTGGGCCCCGGGCGTGTCGGTTGCGGGAATGATCGTTTCGCCGATGGCATCGAGCAGGGTTTGGTCGGCCGCGGAAAACCTTGGACCAAGTTCCTGGCCCGACGCGCGCGTGCCGTTGAGAAAGAACTCGGCCCCCACGAGGGTGCTGCCCAAGACGAGCGCGAGGCGGGCGAGGGCTTCCCTGCGGTGCATTAGAGCGGGTACGAGTGGGCCGGGGTTCATAAATTCCCTTTTTTCATTTCGTCCGTGGCAAAACTGGCGGCGCGAGCGGTAAGGGCCATGTAAGTGAGCGAGGGATTAACGCAGGCGGCGGAGGTCATGCAGGCCCCGTCGGTCACAAAAACATTTTTCGCCTCCCACACTTGGTTGTGCGCATTCAGCACCGAGGTCTTCGGATCGCGGCCCATCCGCGCCGTCCCCATTTCATGAATCCCGCGGCCGAAGGTGTAGCCGCTATCGCGACCCTCCACATTTTTTGCGCCGGCCGCGCTTAACATTTCAGCTGCTTCGTTTACCATGTCGGGCCGCATTTGGCGTTCGTTAGCTTTGAGTTCGCAATCGAACGCGAAAACCGGGAGCCCCCAGGCGTCATGGTTGCTGCGATCGAGATACATCCGGTTGGCGTGATCGGGCAGGATTTCACCAAAGCCGGTCATGCCGATTCTCCACGGGCCTGGTTCGGTCAGTGCGGCTTTGAGTTCTGCACCAACGCCTAATTCCGCAATTTCGCGTTCCCAGCCGAGGCGGCCGGCTGATCCTTGGTAACCAAAGCCCCGTCGATAATCACGACGGTCTTTCAATAAGTTTTGAAAACGGGGAATATAAAAACCGTTTGGGCGCCGCCCAAAAACATATTTGTCATCGAAGCCTTCCATCGTGCCGGAGGCGCCGGCGCGAAAGTGATGGTCCATTACATTGTGGCCTAATTCCCCGCTGGTGCTGCCAAGTCCATCCGGCCAGGTCTCCGTGGCCGAGTTCATCAAAATGGCCGTGGAATGAAAAGTGGAGGCGCAGAGAAAAATGATGCGCGCCTTAAACTCACGAACTTGCTTGGTCTCGGCATCGATGATTTCGACGCCCGTTGCTTGGCGAGCATCGCGGTCGTACAGCAATTTTGTGACGATCGAAAAAGGCCGGAGGGTAAGGTTACCGGTTTTTACTGCAGCGGGTAGGGTCGAAGACTGCGTGCTGAAGTAGGCGCCGAAGGGACAGCCTTGCCAGCATTTGTCGCGATACTGGCAGTTAACACGATCGGCGTGGGGGACCGTTAAATTAGCGACGCGGCCGATTATAAGCCGGCGTTGGTCGGCATAGTTAGACTTAATGCGCTGGGCAACTTCCTGCTCCACGCAATTGAGTTCCATCGGGGGTAAGAATTGACCATCGGGTAATTGCGGTAGGCCCTCGAGGGAGCCGCTAATCCCAGCGTAGCGCTCAACGTGATCGTACCACGGCGCCATTTCGGCGTAGCGCAGTGGCCAATCGACCGCGATCCCCTCTTCGACATTGGCCGCAAAATCAAGGTCGCTCCAGCGGTAGCTTTGTCGTCCCCACAAAAGTGAGCGGCCCCCGACGTGATAGCCCCGAAACCAGTCGAAGGGTTTGTCTTCCCGATACGGGCAGGTGGTTTCATCGGCCCAGTAATTCACATTCGATTCATTGAGAATGTAATCGCGGCGCAGCACAGGATGGGCTTCGCGTAGTGCTAACGAGCTTTTGCCTCGGTGCGGCAGTTCCCAAGGGGCTTTGAGGGCGCTCGGATAATCTTTGATGTGCTCAATATTTCGGCCGCGCTCGAGCAGTAAAACCTTGAGGCCTTTTTCGGTGAGTTCCTTGGCGGCCCAGCCGCCGCTGATGCCAGAGCCAACTACGATCGCATCATAAGTTTGAGTAGGCATAAATAATGAACTAAACAGAAGGCGGCAG
>SXZN01000062.1 GCA_005787865.1 Opitutaceae bacterium
CGATTTGT
The DNA here is from genome assembly GCA_005787865.1 of Opitutaceae bacterium. Lineage (GTDB taxonomy): Bacteria > Verrucomicrobiota > Verrucomicrobiia > Opitutales > Opitutaceae > Lacunisphaera. Next base: position 9 of record SXZN01000062.1, read on the forward strand.
TTTTTTAGCGGGCACTTTGTTGGCGATAACCATCCTGCAAGGCGAGGAACCCATGAAGGATTCTGCGCTGAGCGAGGCGCAGGATTCGGTTCCGAGTCAGACGCCGCCGCTCCTAGCTGAGGCTATAAGAAAATCTTCCCTCGATAGCGAGCGGTGGGCTTACACTCAAACCACGGTGAACAAGGATCGCGCGGGCCAAGCCAAGGAAGAACTGGTGGTTCGTTTCGACCCCTCGTTGCCTTTCGCAGAACAGTGGACGCCGCTTAAAATCAATGGGCTGGAGCCCACCGCTCGGCAAATTAAGCAGCGCCGGGCGGAACATGAAAAGCGTCGCCAGACTCGCCGGGCACTCGGCGAGCTGCTCAATCTAACGCAGGCGACTATCGCGGCCGAGACGGCTACCACCATCACTTACGAGGTGCCGCTAATCAAAGATGACAATCAGCGGCTGCCCCCCGAAAAATTCCGCGTCACGGTTGAGCTCAATAAAGCCCAGCAAGCCTTAACGCACGTCGGAGTGCGGTTGCGCGCCGCGCTGCGCATGATGCTCGTATTTAAATTAAAGTCCGGTGAGGCCGATCTGGATTTCGCGACAGTAGATCCGGCATTTGTGCCGCCCATCACGGCGCTAAGGGCGGAGGGCGAGGGTTCGGTCTTGTTTGTAAAGGTGGGTGGAAATTACACGGCAACCCGCACGGATTTTAAGCGGGTGACGCCTTACCGGGAGCGTTTTAAGGTCAAGCTCGGGGAGATGAAGTTTTTGGATTTCTGATCGCGGCGGCTGGTTAGGGGGGCAGATCAATGCCTAGCCACGGTCGGCAAAAATCCCTGTTGCCTGCGGCCGATCGACCGCCATCTTGCAGGCCAATGTCCCCGTCTCCCTCGCCCCAGGAACGCGTCCACAGCGAAGAGTTTTTGCATACGCTGATGCGCCGCCAATTAAAACTGTCCGTAATCTGCGCCGCCACATTTCTCGTGGTTTTGCTCGGACTACCCCTCGCCAATTATTGGGCGCCGGCTTTGATGGCCACCCGCGTCGCCGGTTTCACGCTGAGCTGGCTCATTCTTGGCGTGCTCTTTTTCCCTGCGGTGTGGGCGATCTCGTGGTATTTTATCCGCCGCTCGATTTGGTTGGAAAATGATGAAGTGGCGCAGGTTCAAGCCGCTCAGCCGGAGGCCAAGCAATGAGCGCCCCCGCCATGCCCCTTGCTTTATTCGCCGGCGTGGATCCGTGGATCTTCGCCTTTTCTTTTGTCACGGTGGTCGTCACCATCTGGATGGGCTTTCGGTCGGCTCGAACCTCTAAGACGGCGAGTGATTTTTTTGTCGCGGGTCGTTCAGTTTCTGTGGGCTGGAATGCCTCCGCCATCTCCGGCGAATATCTTTCGGCGGCCTCTTTCATGGGGGTGGCCGGCATGGTGATGTCGAGTGGCTATGATGCGCTGTGGTATCCGGTCTGCTATGCCTGCGGCTATTTATTTTTATTATTGTTCATCGCCGGGCCACTGCGCCGATTCGGCGCTTACACGATTCCAGATTTTGCTGAGGGCCGTTATGATTCGCCGGTCTTCCGGAAAATTGCGGTCTGCTTCGTGCTGTTTATCGGGTTTTTCTACACGATGCCCCAGATGAAAGGCGCGGGGACCACGCTCGCTTATATTTTCCCCGGACTTCCTTACTGGGTGGGGGTGGTGTTGGTCGGCGCGGTGATCACGCTGAACGTTGCCCTCGGCGGCATGAAGGGGATTACGCTGGTGCAAGCGGTCCAGTATTGGATTAAGCTATTCGCGATCTGTGTCCCCATTTTTGTCCTGATGTCGGTGTATGGTTTTTATGGTCGGCATCTGGAGGTTAATGATGGTCGGTCAATCGCGCCTGCCGTTGGGCTAAGCGCGCCGCCTGCGGCTAATGCTGGCGGCGGCGATGCGGCGGTTACGATTCTCCGCAAACCGCTGGGCGAAAAAGCCCCGAGCGACCTCGCGTGGGTTTCCCCGTTTGGCCCACTCACAACGAAAGCGGCCAAGACCGCTGGTTTGACCGCGGAGCAGGCGCGGCCCTATTCACTGCTTTATACGTATTCGCTGATTATTGCCCTCGTCTGTGGAACCGCTGGTTTGCCGCATATTTTGGTGCGCTTTTATACGAACCCTGATGGGGTCGCGGCGAAGAAAACTACCATGTGGGTGATGATTCTCATCGGAGTTTTTTATGTATTCCCGCCCATCTTTGGCGTGCTCGGGCGCGATTTATTGCCGGAGCTTTACGCTGCGACCGGCGCGAAAGGGACGGACAAGATCGTCTTGGAATTACCGCGAGTGTTAAACGAGCACGGCGGGGTTTGGGGCAGCGTGTTGAGCGGCATCACCTGCGCGGGCGCTTTTGCTGCCTTCATGAGCACGTTTAGCGGCCTGCTGGTTTCCATGACGGGAGCACTCGCGCATGATGTGTATGGGCGCATGTTGCGGCCGAAATCTTCCGCGGCTGAACGAATGTTTGCTTTCAAAATTTCTGCGGTGGTGATTGGGGCCATCGCCATTGGGCTGGGGGCCCAAGTCGAGCAGCTGCAGATTAATTTTATGGTGGGCCAAGCGTTCGCCATCGCCGCGGCGAGTTATTTCCCCCTGCTCTTTATGAGTGTGTGGTGGCGCGGGATGACTATGCAGGGGGCGGCGATCGGCATGCTCGGCGGCGGACTCGCGGCCTTGGCCTGCACGACCATTATCAATCTGAGCGATCTTAAGATCGTGGACCTGGCTGCTTTCTGGAAAGTAAATCCGCTGCTCCGCATTTTGTGCGAGCAACCGGCGATTTGGACTGTTCCCCTCGCCATCGGATTGATGATCGGAGTGTCCAAACTCACTGCGGCGACGATTCCCTCTGACATTCGCATGAAAATGCTCGTCCTCCACGCGCCGGAGAAACTCGGTCTTAAGCAGGAATATATTCAGGAGCATTCCGCTGGGGCCGGACATTAAAGTTATGTTAGTCGTCTCGGCTTCAG
>SXZN01000063.1 GCA_005787865.1 Opitutaceae bacterium
GATGCTTATATCGCGCAGCATGGCGCCGATGTCATTCGGCTCTGGATTGCCTCGCAGGATTTCCGTGATGACATTCCGGTTGATGACGAAATTCTGAAAAATGTCGGTGAAGCCTATCGGCTATTTCGGAATACTTTTCGTTTCCAACTCTCTAACCTCTTCGACTTTGCCGCGGACCAGAATGCGGTTCCTCTCGCGCATATGGATCTCCTGGATCGCTGGGCGCTCCACCAAACCGCTGGGCTGATTGCTGAATGCACGAAAGCTTACGACGCCTATGAATTTCACCGCGTCTACCAACTCTGTAATCAATTTTGTGCGGTAACCCTCTCGGCCACTTATCACGACGTGCTGAAGGATCGTTTGTACACGCTCGGCACTAACCATCCCTTGCGGCGCTCAGCGCAAACCGCCCTCCACCATATTTTCCAAAGTCTCGTGAAGCTGCTGGCCCCCTTCCTCACCTTCACCGCTGATGAAGCCTGGAACTTTGGCACCACAGGACAGGAATTCTCGCCTGATTCCGTTCACTTGCAGGACTGGCCGACGATTCCCGTCGGCTGGCGCGAGGCCGGCATCGAGTCGGATATGAACACTTTATTACAGCTCCGCACCAAGGTGAACGAGACGCTCGAGCCCCTGCGCCAAGCCGGCACGATCGGCAAAGCGCTGGATGCGGTCCTGACGGTGACCAGTGCCCCCGACGATCCTTGCTTAGTTGTTGCAGAGAAGCACCGGAGCTTTCTCCCGGAATTATTCATTGTTTCCCACGTTACCCTAGTCCCGCAAGCCGCCAGCACCTTAAACCTCACCGCTCGACATGCGCGCGAAGACGGTTTAGCTCGCTGCCCGCGCTGCTGGCGGTGGGTGGCCTCTCTAACCCCCTCCGCTGGGGGAGAAATTTGCCCGCGCTGCACTGAAGCCCTTCAATCTTAACTCACTCCCTTTATGGCTACCGAGAAAAAGCTCCTGATTAAAAAATCCGTCAAAAAAACCGTCGCGGCCAAAGCGAAGCAGCCTGCGGCAAAAAAGCTGCCGCAGAAATCAGCCAAGCTCGCCGCCAAGGTTACCCCGCCAAAACCGGCGGTTAAGGCTCCCCTCGTGGCCAGCAAGAAAGTGCTCGCTCAGGCGAAGGGCAATAAGCCGACCGCCAATGCGACCGAATTGAAGCGCATGATGCTCGAGCGGAAAGTCGCGCCAAAGGCTATCGCGTTCAGCCTCGATGAGGTTCGCGAAATTGCTAAAAAGAATGAGCACCAAATTGAGAGTGTCGCCAAGACAGGCAAGAGCACCAAATCGAGCGAAACGGCTAAGCAGGCCGCAAACACGGGAACCTTAAATCATCCCGCTAAACCGCACAAACCGAACCATGTAAAGGCGGCCTCGCTCGCTGATATTTTAGGCTTCAACCCGAAAAAAGGTAAGCCCCGTGCGGCCATGATCGACGAAAAAGATGTGCCCGACAAGTATCGGCGCTACTATCGCCTACTCTTAGCCCTGCGGCTCCATGTGCTGGTTCAACTCGGTGAACACACCGAGGATACCCTACTCAAATCTTCCAAAGATGATTCCGGCGATTTGTCCGGTTACGGCCAACATATGGCGGATGCGGGAACCGATACCTTCGATCGCGACTTCGCGCTCAGCTTGGTCTCCAACGAGCAAGAGGCCCTCGCTGAAATTGAGGCGGCGATCAAGCGAGTCCACGCGGGCACCTACGGCATTTGTGAAACCACTTTAAAGCCGATTGCTAAAGATCGTCTGCTCGCGGTCCCCTTCACCCGCTACTCAGCCGAAGCCAAGAAACAGGTCGAACGCCACTCCCACCGCTCCGTCGAACGCGGCGGTTTATTTGGTGACGGCACGGAAGAGGAAGGCGGCAAGATGCCGCGCGGCGATGACGACGGGGAGTAAGCAGCCAGTAGCCAGAATTTCACGCAATGTCGGCGCAGCCTAGTCAGGACAATAACCGCGCGGAACCCGCCGCGCTCTTACTGCGCGTAATCGGTTATCAGAGATTTTGGCTGTTGGGCGGACTTATTTTAGCCCTCGACCAATTAACAAAATACTGGATCAACACGCGACTTCCCTTGGGTAGTTACGGGTCTGCGGGAATCCCCATCTTTCCCGGCTTCTTTAATTTAGTTCACGTCGGCAATACGGGGGCGGCATGGAGTATGTTCGCGGGCCAAAGTACCTTACTGGCGTTATTGGCAGCCGCTACGCTGATCGCTATTTTCGCCTGGCGCCGGGCCCTCGGCTTAAGTGAGCCCACGGGCCAATTAATTTTTGGCCTCCTCTGTGGTGGGATTAGCGGGAATCTTATCGACCGCCTCGTTTATCAATACGTGGTCGATTTCATCGATCTCCACTTTGGAACGTATATCTATCCGACCTTCAACGTAGCCGACTCCGCGATCTGCGTGGGAGTTTTTTGGTATATTCTCTGGTCGATCCGGCAGCCAACTCTCGGCCGATCAAAGTAAGTAGTCCCGCGGTCCAGCGACGGGGCGCGCATGAATACGCCGTCAATTAGCGCCGCTTACTCGACGTTAGCCATTTGCTCCCGGACGCGCTCAAGCTCATTTTTAAACTCAATCACCTGACGCGAAACCGCTAGGTCATTAGCTTTACTGCCGATCGTGTGAATTTCTCGCCCAATTTCCTGCAGGATGAATTCAGCTTTTCGGCCCACTTCGCCCGCCGCGCGAAGCAATTCGATGAACTGAGTGAAATGACTCCGCAGGCGAGTGATTTCTTCCGTCACATCGCACCGATCTGCAAATAAAGCGACCTCCTTGAGTACGCGCTCGTCGGTAATGTCGAGCGTCAGCTCAAGCTGACGCAGTCGCTGTAACAAGAGATCGCGGTAAGCTACCGGTACGAGCGGCGCCCGTTGCGCAATCGTCGCAACGGCCGACTGCAGTTTTTCAAAACGCCCCATAAAATCAACCAAGAGCGCCTCGCCCTCGCGGGCGCGCATCGCCGCAAAGCCTCGCAACGCCTCGCCCAGCGTCTCTTCGAGGAGCTTGGCAGTAGCTTCATCGGCTGGCAGCTTAGCGCTGGTGCGTTGCGCGTTGGCGATCTGCCATAGCAATTCACTCGTGGGGGAAAATTTAATCCCCCGCGCCTGAGCTAGGAGCGCAAGCTGCTCCAGCGTGGTAGCGACCGCCGCCTGATCCCAATCCGCCGTAACTGTAGATTTTCCCGTTACCTCGACCTCGACATGCACCTTACCGCGGAGGGCCACTTTGCGAACCGCTTCACCCACGCTGGATTCAAAAGTTTGCCATTCATCCGGCAACTTTAGCGACAAATCGAGCCCACGGCGATTCACCGAGTTGATCTGCACGGTCAAGGTGAGTTTACCGAGTGAAGCGGTCGCCCGCCCATAGCCAGTCATGGAATTCATGATCGGGAGTAACGGCTAACCGGGGTCCAGAGGCAAGACCAGGCCACCCCTTACGCAAATTTCAAGGCCGGCCGAGTTGCTAAGGGAGCCACGCGATCAAAAAGCCCACAGCAGAGAACACGCATCCGATCAGTCGGGCCTAAAATTCACCCTAACTATTTGCTCGCCGCGAGGAGCGCGGCAACTTGTTGGACATCCTTGTCGCCGCGCCCGCTGAGATTAATCACCAAAATTTGGTCCGGCTTCATCTCCTTGGCGCGCTTTAGACCATAAACTAAAGCGTGCGTGGACTCGAGTGCGGGGATAATCCCCTCCAAGCGGGAGCAAAGCTGAAAAGCGGCCATAACCTCATCATCGGTGGCATAAGCGTAACCAATCCGGCCCTGGTCACGATAATAAGCGTGCTCAGGTCCGATGGCCGCATAGTCCAGCCCGGCGCTAACTGAGTGCGTCAACTCAATCTGGCCGTCAGAATTTTGCAAAATGTAAGTCTTACTGCCCTGCAATACGCCGAGCTTGCCCCCTTCAAATCGGGCGGCGTGTTCGCCGCGCACAATGCCGCGTCCGCCGGCTTCGACGCCGGTTAATTTGACTGCTTTATCTTCAAGAAAATCAAAAAAACAGCCCATCGCATTACTCCCTCCACCAACACAGGCCACCAATTCATCGGGGAGACGCCCTTCGCGTGCTAGAAGTTGCGCGCGCAATTCCCGACCAATCACGCGGTGAAAATCTCGCACCATCGTTGGATACGGGTGCGATCCGAGCGCAGAGCCCAGAATGTAGTGGGTATCGCGAACATTGGTGACCCAATCGCGCATCGCCTCATTAACGGCATCTTTGAGCGTCTTCTGACCCGCTTCAACGGCGACGACCTGAGCGCCCATCAAGCGCATCCGAAAAACATTCAAGGCTTGGCGCGCCATATCGACCGAGCCCATGTAAACCGTGCATTCTAGGCCGAATTTTGCACATACGGCCGCGGTCGCTACGCCGTGCTGGCCCGCTCCGGTCTCGGCAATAATTCTTTTTTTACCCATCCGCTTCGCGAGCAAAGCCTGGCCGAGCGCGTTATTAATTTTATGTGCGCCGGTGTGCAGGAGATCCTCCCGCTTAAAATATATTTTCGCGCCGCCACAATGCTGCGTCAGCCGCTCCGCTAAATAAAGCTCCGTAGGACGTCCCGCGAATTCCTTGAGATGATGAGCCAACTCATTCTGAAAAACTGGATCTTCCCGGGCCTGCTCATAGACCGCCGTAAGTTCAGCCAGCGCGGTCATGAGAGTTTCAGGGACAAAAACGCCGCCGTAAGGCCCGAAGTGTCCGGCGGCATCCGGCAAGTGCGCGGGGCCCTGGGGTGGAGGCAAAACACCGGTCGAGGTCGTTGGGCTAGTCGAGGACATGTAAACGAGATGATGGTGACTAAAGGGGTGAACGCAAACGGGATTTGTCCGGGACCAGCGCGCGGCTAGGTAGTGCCGCTAGCGACCGCGGTGGACACGGGGATAATCCGGCCACCTGATCCTATTAATTTTTCGCTACAATCTGTCGCAGCACGTAGGGCAAAATTCCACCGTGTTGATAATACTCAATTTCGATTGGCGTATCGATGCGACACCGCACGGCAACATTTTCTACCGTACCATCTCGCCGCGTAATTTTAAGATTCAGATCTTGCTGCGGTTTGATCGCCGCGGTCAGACCCACGACGTCGTAACTTTCCGTGCCATCAAGCTTGAGAGTTTGCGCCGTGGTGCCCTCCTTGAATTGCAGAGGTAAGACCCCCATGCCGACTAAGTTCGAACGATGAATCCGCTCAAAGCTTTGCGCCACGACGACTTTCACCCCGAGCAAGTTGGTGCCCTTCGCCGCCCAATCCCGCGACGAACCCGTGCCGTATTCTTGGCCAGCGAGGATGATGAGCGGTGTGCCCGCTTTCTGGTAAGCCATCGAGGCATCGTAGATGGAGGTTTTAGCGCCATCCGGCCCAATGGTATTCCCCCCCTCTTCACCACCTAACATCAGATTTTTAATGCGGACGTTCGCAAACGTCCCACGCGTCATCACGCGATCATTGCCGCGGCGTGAGCCGTAGCTGTTAAAATTCTCGAATGTGACGCCGTTCGCCAGTAAGTATTGGCCTGCCGGCGAATTCTTCTTAATCGCGCCCGCTGGTGAAATATGGTCGGTCGTTACGCTATCGCCAAAAATACCGAGAGCGCGGGCGCCTTTAATTTCGGCGATCCGCCCCGGCTGCATCGCAAAATGTGTGAAAAACGGCGGCTCCTGAATATAAGTGGAAGCAGCCTCAAAAGCGTAGACCTTGCCCGCGGTCGCAGGGATTTCATTCCATTTTGGATTTTGCGCCGCAAAATCAGTGTAGAGTCGACGGAAGACTTCTGGTTTGAGCGCCGCCGCCATCTGGTCGCGCACCTCCTGCAGCGTTGGCCATAAATCTTTAAGATAAACATTCGCCCCGGCCTGGTCTTGCCCAATCGGTTCATGGGCCATGTCGATATCAACTCGCCCGGCGAGCGCGAAAGCCACGACGAGGGGCGGCGACATCAAGAAATTAGCCTTAATATTTTGATGCACGCGGGCCTCAAAATTACGATTACCGGAAAGCACCGAGGCCGCCACGAGGTCGTGCTTAACCACCGCCTCCTCAATGGGGGCCGCGAGAGGTCCAGAATTGCCGATGCAAGTGGTGCAACCGTAGCCGACCGTCTGGAAGCCGAGTTGGTCGAGATAAGGGGTCAGGCCCGTCTTATTAAGGTAATCGGTCACCACCCGTGAGCCAGGCGCCAGTGAAGACTTTACCGCCGGATTTACCTTGAGGCCCTTGGCAACCGCCTTTTTCGCCAGTAAACCAGCTGCGAGCATCACGCTCGGGTTAGAAGTATTAGTGCAGCTCGTGATGGCCGCGATTAGGACCGAACCATGGCCAACCTTCTGACCGTTCACTTGAGCGCTGACGGTCGCGAAATCTTCGGCTTTTTTGCCAAAGCCAGCTTCGGTGATGGGCTTAGAGAAGGAGCTGATAAATTCCTGCTTAAGGTTTTTTAACTCAATGCGATCTTGCGGCCGTTTCGGACCAGCGACACTCGGCACCACGGCGCTGAGGTCGAGTTCGATGACCTGCGAGTAATCAATGGCTCCCCGCGCGGGAATACCCCACAGGCCCTGCGCTTTATAATAGGCTTCGTAGGTGGCTATCTGGGCCTCCGTTCGTCCCGTCGCCCGCAGGAAATTGCTGCACTCTTCATCAATGGGGAAGAAGCCCATCGTGGCGCCGTATTCTGGCGCCATATTGGCAATCATCGCGCGATCGACCACTGGTAGCGCCGCAGCGCCGGGGCCATAAAATTCGACGAACTTGCCGACCACCTTGGCCTTGCGCATCACCTGCGTAACGGTCAGCGCGAGATCGGTTGCGGTCACCCCTTCCTTGAGTGCGCCGGTCAGATAGACGCCTACCACATCAGGCGTGAGAAAATAAACGGGCTGACCAAGCATGCCGGCTTCCGCTTCAATTCCGCCAACGCCCCAACCCACGATGCCAAGGCCATTAATCATGGTCGTATGCGAATCGGTGCCGACGAGCGTATCAGGATAGTAGACGTCACCTTGGCTGAGCACGCCTTGCGCGAGATATTCAAGATTCACTTGATGCACGATGCCGATGCCGGGAGGCACCACCTTGAAAGTTTCGAAGGCCTGCATGCCCCATTTTAAAAACTGATAGCGCTCACGATTGCGGGTAAATTCCAAGTCAAGATTCTGGGCGAGGGCCGTGGCACTACCGGAGAAATCGACTTGCACCGAGTGGTCCACGACGAGGTCAACCGGCACGAGCGGTTCAATAATTTTAGGATTCTTGCCCAACTTAGCGACCGCCGAGCGCATCGCGGCCAAATCAACGAGCAAGGGCACTCCCGTAAAATCCTGGAGCACAATCCGCGCGACCACGAAGGGAATTTCGGCGATCCGAGGCTCCGTGGGTTTCCACGCCGCGAGTTCGCGGATATTTGACTCCAAGACGCGCTGCCCATCGCAGTTCCGCAACACGGCCTCAAGGACGAGGCGAATGCTCACCGGTAAACGAGCGATCGGGAAACCCGCTTTCTCAAGTGCCGGCAACGAGTAGAAGCGCTTGCCGCTGGCAAAAGTTTGTAAGGTATTAAACGGATTAAGCTGATTACTCATGAAAAATTACTCTAAGCGGATGACGGAAGCGGATAAGGGACGAGCTGCGGGCTGGCTAGAATCAAGCAGCGCAAACCAGCAGGCTCGGCCCTAAAAATTACTGGGCCAGGGCGGCTTTAACGGCAGCAAAGTTTGGTAAATCCTTCGGGGTCGCGGTCTGCTCCGCATATTTTACCACCCCATCCTTGCCGATAACGAAGGCCGCGCGTGCGGAAGTATCACCCACGCCAGCGAGCATCGGGAAGACCACATCATAAGCCTTCGTAGTCGTTTTATTAAGGTCGCTGACGATCGTGACCGTAATTTTATTAGCTTTCGCCCAAGCTTCTTGAGCGAAGGGACTGTCTACACTGATCGCTATCACGTCGGCCCCGAGACTGGCGTAGGCCGATAAGCCACTGGTGATATCGCACATTTCTTGAGTGCAGACCCCCGTGAAGGCTAAGGGGAAGAAAAGGAGCACGGTCTGCTTCTGGCCGAAATTAGCACTGAGCGTGATATCTTTAAGACCATCAGCGGCTTTGGACTTAAGGGTGAAATCTGGGGCTTTGGAACCGATGGCAATAGGCATAGAGAAGCGGATTAATGAATTATGGTTGAACGACGGCGACCCGTCGGGTGGAAGAAAAGTACTAATACCACCCACCTCTGGCCGGCAACCCATTTTAGGTAGTTATGAAGGTAGTTAATAAAACCGACAGGTCGCGTATAAGTTCTACTAGTATAACCGCTCGGCCTAACCATCCGGCAACGTCCAGAAATCCCCCTTGCCACTCCGATCACCGCCGCCGATAACAACGGCATTCCATGACGATTTTGGACGAACTCGAATGGCGAGGACTCTACGCCGACTGCACTGACCGCGAGGCGCTCGCGAAGCGCTTAGCCGAAGGCCCCATCACGCTCTATTGCGGTTTTGATCCCACCGCTGATTCCTTGCATGTCGGCAACCTCGTCCCGCTCCTTGCGTTGCGTCGCTTTCAACAGCACGGGCACCATCCGATCGCCCTCGCCGGTGGTGCCACGGGTATGGTCGGCGATCCTTCAGGAAAATCAGATGAGCGTAACCTGCAGACCGCCGCCCAACTAGAGCATAATCTCGCGTGCATTAAACCTCAGCTAGCACGCTTCCTGGATTTCACCGGCGCGCATAATCCGGCCCGTGTCGTCAATAATTATGACTGGACGGGCCAAGTCACTTTTCTCGAATTTCTTCGCGATATCGGCAAGCACCTCACGGTTAATTCCATGATCGCCAAGGATTCTGTCCGATCGCGGATGGAAGATCGGAGCACCGGAATCAGCTTTACTGAATTCAGCTACATGCTGCTGCAGGGCTTTGATTTTCAGCACCTCAAAAAAGTTTTTAACTGTGAACTGCAAGTCGGCGCCACAGACCAGTGGGGCAATATTACCGTTGGGACGGAACTGACTCGCAAAAAACTGGGCGCGACCGTCTGGGGCCTCGTATTCCCTCTGCTGACAAAAGCGGATGGCTCCAAATATGGCAAAACCGCCACGGGAACAGTCTGGCTGGATCCCAAAAAAACCAGCCCCTATCGTTTCTACCAATTTTTCGTCAACACGGATGACGCTGATGTGGTCAAGCTGCTCAAGACGCTGACTTTCCTCTCGCAAGCGGAGATCGCTACAATCGAGAGTGAACTTCAAGCCAACCCAGGCGGACGCGTTGCCCAAAAATCTTTAGCGCAAGCCATGACCACGCTCGTGCACGGCGAGGAGGCCGTCGCCACGGCCTTAAAGGCGACAGAAATTCTTTTCGGTGGATCGCTCGAGGGGATCAACGCCGCTCTATTTCAAGATATCGTCGGCGAAGTGCCAACGAAAGAGTTGGCTAAGGATACACTTACCGGCCCGGGGGCAGCTATGATTGAGCTGATTGTCCTAGCTGGCTTAGCCCCTTCCAAGGGCGCCGCCCGGAAGGATCTCGAAGCGGGTGGCATTTATTTAAATAACATCCGGGTGGCTGACCATACGAAGCTCGTCACTGCGAGTGATTTGCTGTTTGGAAAATATCTCCTCCTGCGCAAAGGCAAAAAAAGTTACGTGGTGCTGAAGGTAACCGACTAAAATCCTGCCGGGGCGCAATTTCTTAGTGCAAGGTTACTGGCGGCGGCGCGGCCGCCCCACCTAGGCTTTTGTATCCTACTTCCAAACCCGCGGTAGCCACCGACAGGATTATTTTAGACGATTATACTATTATGCCCAAACTCTGGGATTGGCCAGTGCGGCAAACGCTGATTCCAGCCGCTTGCGCGGCTAGCCAGAAGACTAGCCCCTCATCGCACCGGTCGGGCGTTAGCCCCGATTAGTAAAACATAGCCTCACTCAGCGCCAACTCCGGGGATAATAAGTGCGCGCCAACGATCTGAGTGGATGGACCTGTGCCAAGATCACTCGTGAATTCAGCGCAATCTTTATCCAAATCAGCCGTCCAGTGGAATATTTTCTCGGAAGTCGCGTACGTAAACTCGAGGGAAAGACTGCCCGCGCTCGCGAGCGGCTCCACCTTGAAAACAAGCGAGGAATTACCAATCCACCCTGAACGCCCGAGTCCTTTTTTGACCCAATGCAGCAAACAATTTGCCTCAGCGGACAGCGACCCGCGATGCCGAATGGTGACCTGTCGCAATCCGGTGATTATCAATTCCGGAGCGTAGCGGCTAAGATATTGACCGAGATTCTGGCGCAGCGCCAGCGTGCGAGTATAAGCGAGGTCACGGACGGCCGAAATATTGGGCCAAGCAAAATTCAACGCGTCGGGCGCAACGATGGCGCGGTCAAACATCACCCGCTGCGCCCGCGTGAGTAAATATTGGTAATCGCTCATCCGTTTGCTGGAAGCAAATCGATGAGCCCAATAATAAAGAGGCAGGTCAGTTGAGAGACACACGGAAACTTGATCCTGCAAATAAGCTTTGGCGGCAGGAGGGTAACTCAGGGCAACGAATTCGACGCAGCGCGTATCATCTTTAGATTTTCCAAAAAAACATTCCCCGTAGATTTTAGCCCTAATTTTGAGCGGACCCTCGGCCGATTCAGTCGGACATAAAACGACAACCCGACACGGATAACGCTGTGCGAATCGTTGGGCGACGGCGAACTGCTCAACGGCATCAGTAGGCGTAGTTGCGACGCCTAAATGCAGCACGAGATTGAGCTGCAGCGCCTTTTGCGCACTCACGCTAGGCTCAGCCCAGAGTTGATCAAATTCCCGAGCGATGGCGCCAACGGGAACCTCCATCCCCGGCAAGGCATTAAAGCAAGCAGGCATCGTCAGAAATAAAATAAAGAGGAGCGAATTTGCGGGCGCAAAAAAAATCCGGTGGCCACGGGGCCGCCGCGAGGAAAACCGACTCACTCAGCAAAAGCGCGGTAAGCTTTCCGGCGCTCACGGCTCTCTCCAGGTATGGCCGTTAGCCTGCAGCAAGGCGGCGGCGTTCGCCGGGCCCCATGATCCAGCCGGATAAGCCTCGAGGCCTGCGCGCCCCTGCTTTGCCCAATAATCGAGCAGCGGAGTAATCAATTGCCACGAGCGTTCAGTTTCATCACCCCGGATGAAGAGAGTCCCATCTCCAATCATAGCATCGAGCACGAGGCGCTCGTAAGCCTCTGGGGTGTTGGAGCCAAAAGTAGTGGCGTAGCGAAAATTCATTTTCACCGGCTGCGTCCGGGTCTCCAAACCGGGGACCTTAGCATTTAGGATGAGACTTAATCCCTCATCCGGTTGAATTTGAAAAGAGAGGGTGTTGGGCGCGAGGTGGAAGCGCTCCGACTCGGCGAAAATATTTCCTGGGGCGCGTTTGAAACGAATAGAAATTTCGCTAACTCGCCGGGCCAAGCGTTTGCCTGATCGCAAATA
>SXZN01000064.1 GCA_005787865.1 Opitutaceae bacterium
GGCACCACGGCGCTTGCGCTGTCGGCCCCATCGCCGGATGGGCGTTGGCTGGGTTATGGTTTGGCGCGCGGGGGTTCCGATTGGCGTGAGTTACGGTTGCGGGATATCGCCTCCGGTTTAGATGCACCCGATATCATTAAATGGGCAAAATTTACTGGTCTAAGTTGGACCCACGATAGCCAAGGTTTTTTTTACGCCCGTTACCCCGAGCCGGCGGGCGGAGATAGCAAAGTTTTCAGCAAACTTGAAAATCGCGCGATTTATTACCACCGCGTGGGTACTCCGCAATCGGTCGATCAGCTCATCTTCGCCTTACCCGAGCACCCGACGTGGAATTTCGGCGGGACGGTTTCGCCTGATGGCCGCTACCTGGTGATCGCCATTTCCCAACCCGGCAAGTTGGGGAACAGCATTTACTATCTCGATCTGCTCTCGGCGCAGCAGCCGCAGTTTACCGGACCAGTCGTGAAATTAATTGATGCTTTTACCAGCAGCTATGATTTTCTGGGCAATCAAGCTGGCCGTTTTTATTTTACCACTGATCAAGCGGCGGCGCGGGGCAAAATTGTAGCATGGCCGCTGGACGGAAGCGCCCCAGTCACGGTTATCGCGGAATCGCCGGATGTCCTGGAGCGCGCGCGAATTTCGGCGGGTCACTTGGTGGTGATTTATATGCATGATGCGGTAAATCGCGTGGCGCTGTTTACTCTCGACGGTCAGGCGGCGGGCGAAATCCCGCTGCCGGGGTTGGGTTCAGTGGCGGCGATCTCAGGACAATTTAATGATCCGGAATTATTTATTGGCTATTCTTCGTATCTCGCGCCGGGCGTCGTGCTGCGGCATGATTTAGGCACGCATAAAACCGAGATTTATCAGGAAACTAAAATCGATTTTGACCCGACGCATTATGAGGTGAACCAAGTTTTCTTTCCTTCCAAGGATGGCACCAAAATTCCGCTGTTTCTGGTGCATAAAAAAAATCTCCAGCGCGATGGCACGGCCCCCACTTGGCTCTATGGCTATGGTGGATTTAATATTTCCTTTAAACCTACTTTCGCTGTGCCGCCGCTGGCGTGGATTGAACGCGGAGGAATTTACGCCTATGTTTGTCTGCGTGGCGGTGGCGAATATGGGGACGAATGGCATAAAGCTGGCACGAAAGAGCGAAAGCAGAACGTGTTTGATGACTATATTGGCGCGGCGGACTGGCTCGTTGCGCAGGGCTATACGGCGCATAAAAAATTAGTGTTGGATGGCCGCTCGAATGGCGGACTTTTACTGGCAGCCGTCCTTAATCAACGCCCTGATCTGGCAGCGGCGGCCGTACCGGCGGTGGGCGTTATGGATATGCTGCGCTTTCATAAATTTACCGTCGGCGCTGGTTGGTCCTCAGATTATGGCAACTCAGACACGCCGGAAGGTTTTCGCTACCTGATCGCGTATTCGCCGTTGCATACCATTAAGGCCGGTGCGGCGTATCCGGCGATTTTAGTGACGACCGGCGAGCACGACGATCGCGTCTTTCCGGCGCATTCCTACAAGTACACCGCGACCGCGCAGGCCTTAGCTGATCCCACGAGTGGTCCTATATTGATTCACATTGCAGCGAATGCCGGCCACGGCGGTTCCAGTGGCACGTCGCCGGTCTCAAAAACAATCGAGGACTGGGCTTTGCGGATGGGCTTTGGGGCGCATTTCACAGGCTGGCTGGCGGGTGCCCCGGCGCGCCCGTGAGTCGAGCGGGCTCACATAACCAAGTCCGGTCGCTCGGTGGCTCAAGCAAGGTGTAGCTCGGGCAAAAAGCTACCGCATTTGCCAAGTCAGCCAACCTCGGTATAACCTAGAGCCATGTCTTCGCTCCACGCTTCGCTTCGCCTCGGTGCTCTGCAGCTGCCGAACCGTATTATTATGGCTCCGCTCACGCGTTGTCGCGCGGGGGTCGGCCGCGTGCCGACGGAGCTCATGCTGAACTATTATGTGCAGCGGGCTTCGGCCGGCTTGATTTTGTCCGAGGCCACGGCCGTGGATCCCCTGGGGGTGGGCTATCCGGACACGCCGGGGATTTGGTCGGAGGAGCAAGTGATCGGATGGAAAAAAATTACTGCAGCGGTCCAAGCCGCCGGTGGGCGCATCGTGCTGCAGCTTTGGCACGTCGGTCGCGTATCCGATCCATTTTATTTGAATGGAGCTATGCCCGTTGCCCCAAGCGCGATCGCGGCGGCCGGTAATGTCAGTCTGATTCGACCCGCGAAAGCCTTCGTCACCCCGCGTGCGTTAGAGCGCGCAGAGCTGCCAGAAATTATTGCGATGTTTCGGCACGGGGCGCAGCAGGCCTTGCGGGCTGGCTTCGATGGGGTCGAATTGCATGGAGCTAATGGTTATCTTTTGGATCAATTTTTGCAGGACAGCTCGAACGTGCGCACGGACGAGTATGGCGGCACAATTGCCAATCGGGCCCGCTTGCCGTTGGCCGTTACCGATGCGGTGATTAGCGTCTGGGGCGCGGATCGCGTGGGTTACCATCTCGCGCCACGCGGTGATGCGCATGGCATGGGGGATAGCGATCGGTTGAGCACGTTTAGTTATTTAGCTACGGAATTAGGTAAGCGTAAGCTCGCATTTCTTTGTGCGCGGGAGTCGCTCGAGGAACCCCGACTCGGACCAGCGCTTAAGCGCGCGTTTGGCGGGGTTTATATTGCGAATCAAGGACACACGCTGGAGACGGCGCAGCAAGTGTTAGCAGCTGGTGAGGCGGACGCAGTCGCGTGGGGCCGGCTCTTCATTGCCAATCCTGATTTGCCGCATCGCTTGCAGATCGGGGCAGCCCTTAATGCGCCTAATGTAGCCACATTTTATGGGGGCCAAGCTGAGGGCTACACGGATTACCCAGCCCTGCATGCTTGAATTTACGATCGGCGGGGGGGTGACGCTAAGGGCAATTTTTTAGCATTTGGGTGGCGGCGCATTGTCTCAGCCGCGGATAAGTCATAAAATTGGTTCAGTCGCGGTAGAATTAATCCTGCAAGGTTGCCTTTTCGGCGCGCGCCCTGCTTGTTGGCGCTGCATGAAAATCCTCGTCGCCGACAAAATTTCCCCGAAGGGCGTCGCTTTCTTGCGGCAGCAACCGGGCTTCGAAGTCATCGAGGCTTATGGTTCTTCGCCGGCTAAAATATTGGAACTCGTGCGCGATGTGCAGGCCATTGCCGTGCGCTCTGAGACTAAAATTAACGCGGAGGTATTTGCGGCTGCGCCCCTGCTTAAGGTGGTGGGTCGCGCGGGCGTGGGGGTTGACAATGTCGATGTGGAGGCCGCGACCGAGCACGGGGTGATTGTGATGAACACGCCGTTGGGCAATACGATCGCGACGGCTGAATTGACGTTTACGCATATCCTTTGTGGGGCCCGTCCCGTGCCGCAGGCCGCCGCTTCGATGAAAGCGGGGCAGTGGGATCGGAAAAATTTCTCAGGTATTGAGTTATTTAAAAAAACTCTAGGCATAGTTGGCCTCGGCCGCATCGGGACCGAGGTCGCTAAGCGGGCGCAAGCCTTCGGGATGCGCGTCGTGGCTTTCGATCCTTACCTTGCGCCGAGTCGGGCCAAAGCGATGCAGATTGAAGCCGTCACGTTAGATGAATTATTGGCGCAGGCGGATTACATTACCGTGCACATGCCGCTGACCGAGCAGACTAAATACATGATCGATGAGGCGGCGCTGGCTAAGTGCAAAAAAGGCGTGCGGCTTTTTAACTGCGCCCGCGGCGGCATTATTAAAGAAGCGGCCCTGATTGCAGGTTTGAAATCAGGTCAAGTGGCGGCCGCTGGGCTCGATGTTTATGAAGAGGAGCCGCTGGCGGCGAACAGTGAACTGCGGCAATTGCCAAACGTCACGCTCACCCCGCATCTCGGGGCTTCTACCGCTGAGGCGCAGGATGCCGTCGGGATTGAAATTGCGGAGCAGATCGCCGATGTGCTCAACGGGGGCGTTATCAGTAACGCCGTGAATATGCCCTCCTTGGATGCGACGACGCTCAAGCTGATCGGACCCTATTTAGAGCTCGGCGCTAAGCTGGGTACGTTGGTGCAGCAGCTAGCGAATAATCGGGTGGAGCGTCTGCGGATTACTTACTGGGGAAAGATTGTGGAGTTGGATGCGAATCCGGTGACACGTGCGATTCAGCGGGGCTTTCTCAGCCGCATTAGTAGCGATGGCCTTAATTATATTAATGCACCGCTCATCATGCAGCGCCTAGGCGTGCAGGTGGATATTACCAAATCCAACGTCGAGACCGATTACACCGAGCTCATGCAGGTGGAAGCGATCACAGCGGATGGGAAAATTTTCTCCGCAATGGGCACGTTGTTGGGCAAAGCAAACAGTCCGCGGCTGGTATCTCTGAATGGTCGTGAGGTTGAAGCCGCCCCCACGGGCGCCTTGCTGATTTACGAAAATCATGACGAGCCTGGGATCATCGGCATGGTCGGCATGCTCTTGGGGCGCGATCAAGTGAACATCGCGGCGATGTCCTTGAGTCGCAATAATGCCGGGGGCACGGCACTCTGCGTGTTGAATTTGGATAGCCAGCCCTCCGTCGCCGCGCTTAAGGAATTGACCAACCATCGGGCGATTAAGCACGCTGTGGTGGTCAACCTTTGATGATGAATATTTGGTTTATTAGCTCTGCGGCGGTCGGCTATCTTCTCGGCTCCTTGCCTTTTGGCTACTGGGTGGCGCGGGCGCATGGGGTGGATATATTTAAAGTAGGCAGCGGCAATCCTGGCGCCACGAATGTTAAACGAACGCTGGGGGCTAAAGCGGGCAATACGGTCCTCGCTCTGGATGTCGCCAAGGGGGCCATCGCGACCGCCTGGCCGTTGTTGCCGATAGTGACGGCGCCCGCTGCGACGACCCTCGCACTCATCGGCGTCGTTGCGGCGGTCTTGGGCCATTCTTTTTCGATCTTCACGCGCTTTCGCGGCGGCAAAGGAGTGGCGACCGCGGCCGGTGGGCTCTTGGTTTTAGCGCCGGTGGCCTGTGCGATCGCGGCGGCGACTTGGGTCGTGGCGCTTTATGTTTTTCGCTATGTTTCGCTGGCTTCCATTTTGGCGGCAATAGCCGCAATCACCGCGAGTTGGCTGCTACCCCATCAGGTCGCAAGCAGTGTTATTGTTTCACTGCTCGCGGGGTTTGTTATTCTGCGGCATCACGAAAATATTAAGCGCTTGCTGAGTGGGACGGAGAACAAGTGGCACCGGAAGCCTCGAGTTTAATTTTATCAGCTCGGCGTCGCTGTTATGACGTAAGGCCCGCACTCCCTCCTTGCCAACTGGTGCCTCGCGAGGCCATTTAACCTGTTTGTAACCATGGCTCTTATCGTGCAGAAATATGGCGGCACCTCCGTGGGTGACGTCGACCGCATAAAAAATGTGGCCCAGCGCATTCAAAAAACGCGCGCGGCAGGCCATCAGCTGGTGATTGTCGTTTCTGCCCGCTCGGGGGTGACCAACGAGTTAATCGCACGCGCCAAAGCGATCAATGATCACCCGGATACTCGGGAAATGGACATGTTGCTCGCCATTGGTGAACAAGAAACCATCGCGCTTACGGCCATGGCGCTGCATGCGCTCAACATCCCCGCGGTTTCCTACACGGGCGCGCAGGCCGGAATTTTTACGGATCAAGTCTTCACCAAAGCCAAAATTAAGAAAATCAATCCGCAGCCGATCCTGAAAGACCTGCAGGACGGCAAGGTGGTTATCGTGGCTGGTTTTCAGGGCATCAACGACGAGGGGCAGATTACCACGCTCGGTCGGGGCGGCTCGGATCTTACGGCGATTGCCTTGGCCGCGGCTTGTCGAGCGGACAAATGCGAAATCTACACCGATGTAGACGGCGTCTATACGGCTGATCCGCGCATTGTAAAAAACGCTAAAAAAATTGATGAGATCAGTTACGACGAAATGCTCGAACTCGCGAGTCTCGGCTCAAAAGTTATGCAATCGCGCTCCGTGGAATTCGCTAAACAATACGGGGTCGTTTTCGAAGTGCGCAGTAGCTTTAACCACAACCCAGGAACTATCGTGAAAGAAGAAGTCGCCTATATGGAAAAAGTCGTCGTGCGCGGAGTCGCGCTCGATAAAGATCAGGCCAAAGTTGTCATCAGCAGCTTGCCGGACAAACCTGCCACCGCCGCCACTATTTTTAACGCGTTGGCCAATGCCAGCATTAACGTGGATATGATTGTGCAGACCGTCGGCCACACGGGGAGCGTTGATTTAACCTTCACCGTGCAACGGGATGATGCGGCCAATGCGGTCAAGGTTTTGCCGGCAATCCTCGCCCAGATTGGCGGCGGCGAGTTGAAGGCTTTTGACAACATCGCCAAACTCTCCGTCGTCGGCGTGGGCATGCGCACGCACGCGGGCGTCGCCGCCACTCTTTTCACAGCGCTGGGCAACGCGGGGATAAATATACAGTTAATCGCGACCTCCGAAATTAAGATTACCGTGGCGGTCGATCGCGCCCGCGCCGAGGAGGCCCAGCGGGTGGCCCACGACGCGTTTGCTTTAGGGCAATAAGGCCGAGGCGGCGGACATAATCTCGTGCAACGGTTAACCAGAAATTTGGCCACCGGGGGCAAATTCGCCGACGCATGAAATTTATCAGCACCCGCGGGCAGACGGAGCCGCATAGTTTTACCCAAGCGCTCGCGGTTGGGCTGGCGCCAGATGGCGGGTTGTTTTTACCCGAACACTTGCCCGATATTTCTCCACGCTTAGGGGGCTGGGGAAATTTGAGTTACGCGGACCTTTGTACGGAGTTTCTGGCCATTTTCGCTACCGATATTCCCGATGAGGTCCTCAGTCGAATCGTGCATCGGTCATGTGCGCATTTTTCCCATCCGCAGATTGCTCCGTTACAGGCGCTCGATGAGCGTACTTTCGTGTTGGAGCTTTTCCATGGCCCCACGCTCGCCTTCAAAGATTTTGCCCTGCAATTGCTCGGTAACCTTTATGAATATCAGGGCGGCTTAAGTGGGCAGAGTATTAATGTTTTGGGCGCCACTTCGGGTGACACTGGGGCGGCGGCGATTCATGGACTGTTGGGCAAGCCACGTTCCGCGGTGTTCATGCTTTATCCCGAGGGCCGGATCTCGCCGTTGCAGGAACGGCAGATGACCTGCACCGGAGCTAATAATATTTATGCACTAGCGATCGACGGTAGTTTTGATGATGCCCAGCGCATCATTAAATCGATTTTTAACGACCGTACTTTTAGTCAGCAGCACCGGTTATCCGTAGTTAATTCGATCAATCTCGTCCGGATTTTGGCGCAATGTGTCTATTACCTCTACGCGTGGCTGCAATTGCCCGTAGCGGACCGCCAGCGGGTGGAGTTTGTGGTGCCGACTGGTAATTTCGGCAATATTTTTGCGGGCTGGCTGTTGGCTGAGATGGGCGTCCCAATCTTGGGCTTCAAACTTGCGACTAATCAGAACGATATCCTCCATCGGCTTTTCACCACTGGTGAATATCGGATTGGGGCCGTGCAGCCGAGTCTGGCTCCCTCGATGGATATTCAAGTCGCCTCGAATTTTGAGCGCTTTCTTTATTATGAGCTCGGGGGTGACGCCGCGCAGTTGCGGCAAGTCATGCACACCTTGCAGACCACCGGGGTGCATCGGTTTGCTAATCTTGATCACTCGACCTTCAGCACTTCGCGAGCGACCGATGCCGATATTACGAGTAACCTCCGGCGAGTCTATGAGACCTACGGTTATATCGTCGATCCGCACACCGCCTGCGCGTTCCAAGATCTGCATCCTGATCGACTCAGTATTGTGCTGGCGACGGCCCATCCGGCGAAATTTCCGGCGGCAATTGCGGCGGCGATTAAACAGGAGCCGGTGCATGCGACGCTGGAGGCTCTGAAGTCGCGCCCAGTAGTAAAATACCGATTACCCGCCGACGAGGCCGCAATCAGAGCCTTTATCACCGCTCGCGCGGTTTAGAGCAGTGGGGCGAGGAGGCGGGCGATTTCCTCGCCAATTTTTGGCATGAGGCGGCGCTCGTGGCGGGGCTCTGGCATGGGTTTCGAGGCGGCTAAAATTTCCTGAATTTCATGAGAGAGGGCCGCCGCTGCCGTTGGCGAGTAGGTGACGGCCCCAATTTCGAAATTAACAAATAAGCTGCGCATATCCATGTTGGCTGAACCGAAGAGCCCGGTTGCTTCATCGACGAGCAGGATTTTTGCGTGACACATGCCCGGTTGGTAGAGCGATATTTTTACGCCAGCGGCGTGGAGTTCACGCAAATAGTGTCGGCGGGCGAGGTCGGTGATCGGGTGGTTGGAGCGTGCGGGGACCGCGAGCCGCACATCGATGCCGGCGCGGGCTTGGACTAACAGCGAACGAAAGAGCACTTCATCCGGAATGAAATAGGGTGTAACGATCCAGATGCTCCGCTCCGCTCGTTGCACCAGCGAGAGAATGCCCTCGTAGAGCGGGTCACCCGCTACATCTGGTCCGCTGGCTACAATTTGGATTTCGCTTTCGCCGGCAGCCGCAAAACCGGTGGTGGGCAATGCTTGCTGCAGGCGATCGAGGGGCTGGCCACTGGCAAAAGCCCAGTCGGCGAGAAAGATTTCATTAAGCAATTGAACCGCGGGACCTTCGATCACGGCGCCAAAGTCACGCCAGCGCCGTTTGAGCGGGGTGGGCCCCATATATTCCACTGCGAGATTACGGCCCCCCAGTGCGCCCACCCGGTGATCAAAAATCGCGATTTTCCGGTGGTTGCGGAGGTTAGCGGAACCGCGGGTCGCGAGGGGGATCACGGGCATGAACGTAACCACTTCCCCCCCGGCGGCGCGGAGCGGATCGCAGAATCGGCCACTCGTCGTAAAGCAGCCCAGCGAGTCGAGCAGCAGGCGAACTTTGACGCCGTCCTGCGCTCGCTCAGCCAGCAGCTTGATGATGCGGCGGCCGACCGCATCGCGACCTAGGATAAAAGTCATGAGGTGGATCGTGTGTTTCGCCTCACGAATACCTCGTTCGAGTTCGGTAAATGCCTCTTCCCCCGAAGAGAGAAACTGGAGGCGATTGCCGCCGACTGGCGGAGCCGCGCCGTTGAGCATGAGAACTTTTGCGGCGAAGGTCTGCGCAGCGGCCGTAACGGGATGGTTAGGGCGAGAAGGTGCTAGGCGCGCTTTGCGGACGGCTAATTTGCGAACTTTACGACCACCCAACATCAGGAAAAGCGGTACGCCTAGGTAAGGAATGAAAGCGATGGCCAGCAGCCACGCGAAAGTATTGCCCGGCTGCTTGCGTTCGCTCATCAGCCGCGCGATGGCGAAGAAAGCGAGGAGGAAGCCGGCGACCGTTAGTGAGTGCGGGAGTAAACCGTTAATGAACGGCTGCGCGCGCATCGCCGCGTATGCTTGCTGAATGGTTTCCGCCATGACCGGATGCTCGCCAAATTTCGCCGATAGGCAAGCGGCGGAGGCCGGTCGAGGGCGCGGCGGGACCGCGTTCAAGCCCACCGTCCTGGGTTATCTCGGGGTGGTTTAAGCGGGATTTTAAATAGCCAAAAAACCGCTTGGCAAAGCCTGTCACGCCCCCATACCTTCACCGCTCGTTCTGGTTTGGTGGAGTATCCAAGTGGCTAAAGGGCGTTGACTGTAAATCAATTCTGCACTGCAGTTCGCTGGTTCGAATCCGGCCTCCACCACCAAAATAAACCTCCCTTTGGAGGTTAAATTTCCCTCCCGCGTTCGCGCCTTGGAGGGATTTTTTTTGCCTAAATAAATCGGTAAAATATTAAAGCAGACCGGCTTCGCGAAAGCTGTAGTAGCCGCGGCCGAGGGGGTCCGCGGCGGATTGGCCCACGATGACATGATCGAGCAGGCTGATATCAATCGCGTGGGCGGCTTCGCGGAGTTGTCGAGTGACTTGAATATCCGCCGCGCTGGGCGCTGGATCGCCGCTGGGATGATTATGCACGCAAAGGACCGCGGCAGCGCCGTGGCGGATCGCTTCCCGAAACACCTCGCGCGGGTGGGCGAGGCTACTGGTGGCGGTCCCCGAGGTAACTTCCACTTGTTTAATTAAGCGATTTTTGCGGTTGAGGCAAAGGACCCAGAATTTTTCGACGCCTAGGCCGGCGATTTGCGGGCGAAAATGGGCCAATACTAGGTCGGCGCGGTTAAAGATAAGGGCTACGGCCACTTCTTGGCTAAGCACCCGACGCGCGATTTCCATCACGGTCACGAGTTGCCATGACTTGACGCGGCCGATGCCCGTCTGCCGGCGAAAATCTGCGTCGCTCCAAAGCACGAGTTTAGCGAGTGAGCCGGCCTCAATGATCAAGCGTTGCGCGATCACGAGAACATTGTGGCCCTTACTCCCGCTGCGCAGGAGCATGGCCAATAGTTCAGTGTCACTGAGCGCGGCGGGACCGAGCTTTTCGAGACGTTCTTGGGGGCGATCGTGAACCGCGAGGTCTTTTAACCTTAGCGGTGGGTAATTTTCTTCGCTCATGGAGGGCCGGGGTGATTCACCCGCTGGCCCGCGAGCGATGAAAACTAGAAGTGCTTAACGTAAGCGTTGCGGCGCAACTTTTCTAACCAGCGCTCGGTCGCGCGGCGGGAACCTTGTTGCACGAGAGCTTTTTCGATCTCGGGCCGGACTTCATCCAGACTGAGCGCCCCCGCGTGTTTGCGGTCCTCGGCAAAAAGAATGAAGGCGCCCTCGGGCATGATGAGGGCGTCACTGTGCTGGCCCTTTTCTAAGGTGAAGATGACATCACTAAATTCTTTGCGCAGGTCGGAGCGGCGCTGCCAGCCCCAGTCGCCACCTTTACCTTTGCGGGAGTCTTGACTGTATTTACGCGCGAGATTGCTGAAATCGGCGCCAGCCTTAATCTGGCTGACGATGTCGCTCCCTTTGACCCGGAGAGTTGCGTCGGTGTCGTCGGCGGCACGAGCAATTTGAATCAGGCGCAGATGCACGCTGTCTTCTTGGATGAAGCGGTCCTTGTTTTCTTTGTAGTAGGCTTCGATTTTTACCGGACTAACCGTGCTCGCAGATTTGGCCTGCTGTTGGCGCATGTAGCCGTAAATCATATCTTCTTCCTGTTCCTTGCGGTAGTCTTTCTGCGAAATTCCCCGGGAACGGAGGTAGGCGAGGAATTTGCTGCGATCGCCGTCGAACTGATTGATAATTGTTTCCGCTACTTGGTTGTCGATGTAGCTGGCGGGGACGTTACGCTTTTCGTCCTTGTAGAAATCTTTCACGATCAGCACGCGATCGATTAGATTTTGGATCACATCCTCTTGGAGGGCTTCAATTTTTTCGTTGAACTCTTTTTCGGAACGACTCTGACGCTGAATTTCGGGAATGAGTGGGCCAACCTCACGGCGGATGTCATCGATGGTGATAATTCGATCTTCGGCAATCGCTGCTATTCCATTGGCATAGCGGGCGTTAAGATTGTCTTTCTGGCGATCGGGTTGAGCCTGAGCGAACAAGCCGAGCGCGGCAGTGAAGAGGGCGAACGAGGTTAAACTAAGGCAACGGAGACTCATGGAGCAGGGAGATTTTGCAGGAAAATAATGACTTCTTTCAACCTTGCAAGGGGGGTGGGTGCGGTCAAGCGGGGAAAGCGGTTACTCAATTGGATATAATCATCGTGTCGGCCGGAGTGGCGCAGGCATTTGAGGCGGTTGCCTTCAGTTTCGACGGACAAAATGCCTTTTTGTTCCGCGCGGGACCTGATTTCGGTGACGAGCAATAAGGCGCGCACCGGTTCCTCAAATTTCCCAAATCGATCGCGCAATTCCGCCTCGATTTCCTTCACCTGTTTAGCGCTTTCCGCGAGGGCGAGCCGGCGATAAAAATCGATGCGGAGGCGCGATTCACTGATATAGCTCGCGGGCAAACGCGCTTGGATTTTATCAACTTCGCCTTCGCTCCGTTCGGCTTGTTTAAGCGCGCTAAAGGTATCGGTCGCCGTGGCCCGGGCGGTCTCGGCGCTTTCGCCCACAAAAACGAAATCTAGTTTCACGCTGGCGCGGACCGACGCGGCTTGTTTTTCGCCTTTAAGTCGGGCGACGCTTTGCCGGAGCAGTTGGCAGTACAGTTCAAAGCCTATGCCGACGATATGGCCGCTTTGTTCCGCCCCGAGCAAATTTCCCGCGCCGCGCAATTCAAGATCGCGCATCGCGATGCGAAAACCCGCGCCGAGTTGGTTGTGCTGGCGAATGGCGCTGAGTCGCTGCCGGGCAATATCGAGCAAGCGCGCGTGGCGGTGCAGCAGCAAATACGCATAGGCTTGATGCTTAAACCGACCGACGCGTCCCCGGAGTTGGTAAAGTTGGGAGAGCCCAAAGCGGTCGGCGCCTTCGATGATGAGCGTGTTGCAGTTGGGAATATCTAAACCGGATTCAATAATCGTGGTGCAGACAAGGACTTGATACCGGCCCGCGACAAAATCTGTCATCATACGCTCCAAACCGGCCGCCCCCATTTTCCCATGACCGACGCCGATGCTCAGGTCGGGCAGCAGCGCACGTAGGCGGGCTGCGACGAGGTCAATGCTCATCACGCGATTGTGCAGGTAGAAGACCTGACCGCCGCGTCTCGTTTCGTGCTGAATGGCTTCGACGACGAGTTTCTCATCGTAGCTTTTCACGATCGTTTGAATGGGCAGTCGATTCGACGGCGCGGTCTCGATCGTGCTCAAATCGCGTGCGCCGGTCAGCGCAAGATACAGGGTGCGCGGAATTGGCGTCGCGCTCATCGAAAGCATGTCCACATGCGCCCGCCAGCGTTTGAACACTTCTTTATGTTTCACGCCAAACCGCTGCTCTTCGTCGATGATCACCAAGCCGAGATCTTTAAATTTAACGTCATTTTGCACCAGGCGATGCGTGCCGATTAAAATATCAATTTTGCCTTCAGCGAGCGCGGCCAGAATGCCCACTTGTTCTTGGCGCGTGCGGAAACGACTAATCATTTCCACCGCCACAGGATAACCGGCCATACGTTCGCGAAAAGTATTCAGGTGCTGCTGCGCTAGCACGGTGGTCGGTACCATCACGGCGACTTGCCGCCCGCCCATCACGGCTTTGAAGGCGCCCCGAATCGCTACTTCCGTTTTACCAAAGCCGACGTCGCCACAAACCAAACGGTCCATCGGTCGTGTTTGCTCCATGTCGGCTTTCATGGCGACGATCGCCTTGGCTTGATCGCGCGTTTCCGTGAACGGGAAGGCGGCTTCGAATTCTTTCTGCCACCCGTTATCTTCGGCGAAGGCGTGGCCGGGTTGCGCTTCGCGCTGCGCTTGGATCCGCAACAATTCCGCGGCGAGGTCGAGCGTGGCATGCTCCGCCGCTTGGCGCGCTTTTTCCCAACGACCAGAACCGATGCGGCCCAGCTGGGGTTTGCTCTTGGTCAGGCCAACGTAACGGCTGATGAGATGGGATTCTTGAAGGGGGACGTGCAGCGTTATTTTCTCATCAAATTCCAAGGAGATGACCTCGCGCGTACCGTCACGGGTGTCGAGTTTGGTTAGCCCGCGGTAAAGGGCGATGCCATGTTGCAGGTGAACCACAAAGTCGCCCTCCACCAATTCGGAGAAATCAAGTAGTTGGTCGACGGCCGATTGCCCCGCGATGACGCGTTGGGGCGCACTGCGGCGCTGACGGCGTCGACCGAAAATTTCCGTCTCGCTCACCACGACTAGTCCTCGGGGCCCGGCGATTTTTTCGCGCATATGATCGGTGCGCGCCGCCACTACCTCCGACTGCCCTCGAAGGTTTGCTCGGTCTGGGCGGAAAGTAATTCTGAAACCTTCATTTAATGCGCCGCGCAGGTAGCGGGGCTTCATGGTTTTTAAGGGAGCATGTTCGTCGAGCAACTCGCGTACGCGCTGTTCTTCGCCTTCTTTGGAGAGGACGAAATCAATTTGAAAGCCACTGCCTTGCCACTCGGCTATTTGTCCGAGAAATTGCCGGCGGCCATCTTCCTCCACTTGCAAGCGAGTCGACGCCAAGAGGCGTTCTTCCGGATAGGAGCGATGGTGCGCTAAAGATTCGGTATTCCAGGTTTCTTCCTGCGTGGCTTGGTCAAAAAGCTGGCTCGCTAAATCAAGATCACTGAGTCCGAACAGGTGAGCGCAGGCGAGGGGCAGCTGGGCGAGAAAAGACGGGGTGAGTGCGGCAGCGGCGGCATTGGCGGGATTCCCACTTGAGCTGGGCTCGTCCGGCTTGCTCGGCGAATTGGTCTCAGGGGCTAAGGTGTCGAATAGCTCTTCCAATGATTTTGGTTCGACGCAAATGACCTGAGTGGTGGGCGCGAGATAATCGAGCAGGGAAGCCGTCGAACCCGCGGTCGCGATTTTGGGGGCGGCAGTGAGTGTGATCGCGGCCACAGCGGCGCCGGATCGCTGGGAAACGGGATCAAGCTCGCGGATCACTTCGAGCTGATCGCCGAAGTAATCAAGTCGGTAGGGTTGATGCGCGGTGATTGGGTAGACATCGACGATGCCGCCGCGGACGGCGTACTGGCCCGGGGCTTCACAGATGGCTTCGGCATCATAATCAAACGCGTCGAGCAGCTTGAGCAGAGCGGCGAAGGGCTGGTCATTGCCTGGCCGCAGGACGGTTTCCCGTTCGGCGAAATCAGCCAGCGGGGGCACCGCTTGTAACAAGGCCGCCGGCGTCGCCAGCACGATCAGTTGAAGATCGGCGGTGAGCGGGCGGCGAAGTTGACTGAGCACCGCGAGGCGATCGCTGGCGGCGTTGAATGCGTCGCGAGTTTTGCGGTGGTCAGTTTGGGCCTCAGGAAAATTGAGAATGGTTGGGCTGACCGCCGGCTGGCTGGCGCGGATAAACAGGGCAAGATCTTCCAGCAACGCGTCGGCTTGTTGTGCTTCTTCGTGAATCACGAGCCAACCAGTAGCTGGTTGGCGCCGGACGAGATCGGCCAGCGCGTAGGCGATCGCCGGTGGGCAAACCCCGGTAATCTTCGTGCGGAGCGCGGGAGGATGAGCAGCCATCAATAAATTTTTGGCAAATGAGTCTGTCGGTGAATCGACGACCAAGCACCGAGGCGGATGCTTATTTCAGCTCAGGGCCGGCTGGGGTGGTGCGGAGAAAAATGAGACCAGCGCGAGCCGCTTCCTCTTCGGCGCTTTTCTTGGATGAGCCATGGCCTGTCCCAATCGTTTGCTCATGCAAGATCACGGCGACCGAGAAAGTGCGCGCGTGCAGCGGGCCGGTGGTCGTGAGTACTTCATAGCGTAAAGCAACGTTGCCGTGGGCCGGCTGGATCAGTTCCTGCAAGCGGCCTTTGGGATTTTCGGCATCTTCCGCCAAGACGAGCCGATCGAGTAAAGGACCATACCATTTGAGCACTAATTTTTGTACCGTCGCCAAATCGCTATCCAAGTAGATCGCTCCGGCGAGAGCTTCGAACGCATCCTCGAGCGTGGAGGCACGGGCCCGACCGCCAGTGGCATCTTCACTTTTACTGAGTCGCAGGCAGGTGTTGAGCCCCAGGTCGCGGGCCATTTGCGTGAGAAACTCACCTTTCGATAAAACTGCGCGGCGTTTGCTGAGCACGCCTTCGCGCTCGAGGGTGAATTCGCGAAAGAGCGCGTCGGTGATGATAAATTGTAAGACGGAGTCACCGAGAAATTCTAAACGCTGATTATGCGCCTCGGCCTCGGGCTGATCCTGCAGATAGGAGCCGTGCGTGAGGGCTTCCCGCAGTAAGGCGGGGGTGCGAAA
Source organism: Opitutaceae bacterium (assembly GCA_005787865.1). Classification (GTDB taxonomy): domain Bacteria; phylum Verrucomicrobiota; class Verrucomicrobiia; order Opitutales; family Opitutaceae; genus Lacunisphaera. The sequence continues at coordinate 15,788 of SXZN01000064.1, forward strand.
ATGATAACCAAGACGAGCTTGCAGATCGGCGAGTTCTTCAGGGTTTTTCATAGCGTTAGGAGCTGGCGCTCGAATAGCGGCGGAGGCCGCGGTTAAAAACAAATACGGTAACAGCGAACCACCCCGTGGCGATCCCCAGGACCCAGGCCAAAAGGCTGGGCTTAAAACCGTGTAATAACATCTGGGCCGGAGCGTTGCTGACGATCACCATGGGGAGCGCCCAGACAAAGACGATGTTGGCTAATCCCTTAAAAGCCTCGCGCGGCAGGCGCGAGAATTCACTCAGCGTAAAGTAACTGCCTTCGATACCCTGAGCGCTCGTGAACCAAAAAGCGAAGGAGATGCAGAGCACGAGCATGCTATAGTGGATCACGATCCCCGCCACGACCAAGAGAGCGTAACAACCGATTGCCAGAAAACTGGGCTGCAAATTGAGTTGGTGGGCGGAATAAATTACAACACTGAGCGCCACTAGAGAATTAACCAAACTATCGGGATCGAGTTTGCGCGTGGTGGCCATGAACATGACATTGCCCGGTTGCGCCAGATAGAAATCGAAATTACCGCTGCGAATATTCCGGCCCATTTCGAAAATACTGCTCCAGAAAAAGCCCATCAGAAAACGCTGGATGAGCAGCGAAGTGCCCACGAGCAGCAGCATCTCATATTTGCTCCAGCCCGCCACTGATTTGGTGTGTTCGTAAATAACGGAAACCATCAGAATGTTTACCGTCATCCAGAATAATTCCACCAAGGCCCAGACAAAGAAATCGCCGCGAAACATGAGCGTCCGCATAATCGAGTAGCGGGCGGACGTCAGCCAGATGCGGAGGTAGTGGAGGAAAGTCATGGGTAATGGCTTCGGCTCAGCCTCCTACCGCCGTATGGAGGCGCAGGCCGCGCTGCCAGAGAAACTGGCCGATCGCTAGGATGATCAGCATCCACCCCGCCTGGATGCCCAAGCCGACCATAATGGCTGACGGGTCCGAGAGGCGGCCGGTAAAAATGGCCACGGGGAAATACATTTGATAATAATAAGGCAGAAATTGCGAAACGCGGAAGAGCCAAGCCGGCAGAAGATCGAGGGGAAATATTTGCCCGCCGAGCAGGGATTCCAGCGCCATCGACAAAACGACCAGGCCCTGAATTTCCAAAAACCAAAAACTCATAAGCCCAAAACAATAAGCGATGCCGAATTGAATCACCGCCGACATGAGCAGCGCGGGGAAACCGAGCGCGAGACGCCACCAGTCGGCAGGGACCGTCAGGTAATCTTTCAGCAGGGGGTAGGTGACGATGACGGGTATGAGGATCAGTAAGCCGGTTACCAGTCGGGCCGAGGCATAAATACTAAAACGGTAGGCGAAGTAATTGACGGGTTTCAGCAGGAACTGATTAATGAGGCCGTTGCGGATTTCCTCACTGATTTGGTAGTCCTCATTGAAGGCCCCAATCATGAATTGTACGATGATTAGGGCGACGAAGTAAGTGAACGTCTGCCCAAAATTAAACCCCCCGATTTCACGATTACCAGTGTACGCCGCGCTCCAGAGGATGAATACGACGATGAGATGAAAGAATGAAAAAAAACCCCGCACCGCGAAATTCATGCGGTACACTAAATTACTTTGGAGCCCGACGAGAAAGACGGCGCGGTATTTATTAAGGATGGAAAACATGGCTCGAAGCAGTGTGAGTAGCGAGAAGAGGAAACCGCAAGCCGGCACCCACGGGAGGCTCGGTCACCTGGCTGACCGCGCCTCCGCCGGGGACGGCGCGCGCGTTAGGTCGCGCTGTTTTCCTTCAAGCCAAATCGAGTAATGACCTCTGCGGCAAAGCTGCGGTAGGCCGTGGCGCCGGGACCGGTGGGATCATAGACTAAGATCGGTTTCCCGAAGCTCGGGGCCTCGCTGAGTCGCACGGTGCGTGGAATGAGGGTGGTGAAAATCTTATCGGGCAGATGGGCGCGGACTTCTTCGACAACTTGTTTGGCGAGATTGATGCGGCTGTCGAACATGGTCATGACAATGCCCCCGACATCCAGGGTCGGATTAACGCCCGCATTTTTGAGGCGTTCGACTACTTTGAGAATTTGGCCAAGGCCCTCCAGTGCCATGTATTCACATTGTAAGGCGATGAGTAAGTGATCGGCAGCCGCGAGGCTGTTCATCGACAGCATGCCCAAGGCGGGGGGGCAATCGATGATGATGGCGCGGTAGCCGCCGGAGTTGCGGATCGGCTCGAGCACAGAGCGCAGCCGCATGAGATAATTTTCCTGTTGGGCTAATTCGATCTCGATTGCGGCTAAGTCTACCTCGGAAGGAATGAGGGCTAGATGGGGCCATTCCGTGGGCGTCAGCATTTCAAAAGCGCTGCCTTCGCCGCGCAGGGGGCCGTAGAGGCTCTTGCCTTCTTGCTTGTCGATGCCAAGGGCGCTCGTGGCATTGGCTTGGGGATCGAGATCCACCAAAAGCGTGTGGATTTTCTGCTCAGCCAAAGCAGCCGCGAGATTAACCGCGGTCGTGGTTTTGCCGACGCCGCCCTTTTGGTTGGCGATAGTGAATACGGTGCAGGCCATACGGGATTAATCGTTAACCTAGGGTGGGAGTCTAGCCGAATCTAGGTTAGCCGCCATCCCAGCCGGTCCGAGCTAGTGAAGGTTAGCCCCTCCTTTTTATCCTCAGTTGGAGGTATTTTTAGGGCTGCCTCGTTAGCGGCCCGCTCGTTGATTTTCGTCACGAGGCCATCAGGCAGCACGCGTGATGAAATGGACCTGAATCCGCGGAAAATAAGTTGGCGGGCGTTGAATTTCAGTACTTGCGCCACGTCAAATAATGACCCACGTTGCGCGAGTTTTGGATCTGGCGCGGTAGCCAAGTGGTAAGGCCGAGCTCTGCAAAAGCTCTATCGGCGGTTCGATTCCGCCCCGCGCCTCCAATTAACTCTTTCCGTCCCAGTTGGCTTGAGTGGCCTACGCCGCACCTTCCTGTGCTGAGCAGGTAGTCTTGATTTTAGTTCTCCGCGTTAAGAGCAATAGCCCCAGAGCCCCGATAAACCATGCGCTCACGGCACCGCCGCCACCACCACTACTGGTCGGAACCGTTACGGGCGTCGGCACCGGGGCTGGAGCCGGATTCACGGTTAGAGTCGCGGCTGAGCTAGTGGCCGTGCCATAAGGGCTGCTCGCCACTACCGTGTAGCTGCCGGCGTCGGCTGCAACCGTGGTGGCTATCGACAGGCTAGCGCTGGTCGCACCGGTAATAGCGTTACCATCTTTGCGCCATTGATAGGTGATCGTCCCGTAGCCACTCGTTGTTACCGAGAAGGCAGCCGCAGTTCCGGCCGTGACCGTGACATTCACTGGCTGAGTGATGATAGCTGGAGGGGTTCCTGTCAGTGCCAGGGTGGTGACCACACCCGCCGTCGTGACTTTGCGGATCATCGCGTTGCCGGTGTCTGCGACATAAATATTCCCGTCCAGATTGACGGTTAACCCCTCCGGCTGGTCAAACCAGGCGTAGCTGCCAGATCCATCCATCAGTCCAGCGATGGTGGGTAGTCCGGCGAGCGTCGTGACGACCCCCGCTGGTGTAATCTTACGAATCGTCGAGTTGTCGGTATCCGCGAGGTAAAGTTCGCCGCTGCTGCCGAGCGCCAACCCCGTGGGATTATTAAAACGTGCTGCGCTGCCGGTGCCATCGAGTGAGCCGCGCGTGCCGGCGGTGCCGGCGAGCGTCGTGACGACTCCGGTAGAGGTTACTTTGCGCACGGTATTATTTCCGGAGTCCGCGACGTAAATATTGCCGGCCGTGTCTGCAGCTACCCCGCTAGGATAATTGAATCGCGCACTGGCGCCGGTGCCATCGGCGGACCCAGCGACCCCCGCGCTGCCAGCGAGGGTGGTGACCGCGCCGCTGCTACTGATCTTACGCAGCGTGTGGCTGAGTGAATCAGCGACAAATAACGTGCCACTCGCATCGCGGGCGATCCCAGCGGGAGCAGCAAAGCGGGCGTCGACTCCGGTAGCATCGGTCGTGCCGCGCGCTCCCGCCGTGCCGGCGATCGTGGTTACGACGCCGGTGTTCGCGATGCGTCGGATGAGCTCGTTTTTAGTATCAGCAACACTGAGAGTGCCATCCGCAGCCGCCGCGAGCGCGCCGATTTCATTGAAGCTAGCGGTCGCACCCGTGCCATTTGTGCTTCCTGATTTTCCGGTGGATCCAGCCACCAATGAAACTTGGTTGGTGGTCGATATTTTTTGCACCGTGTGGGCGGTCGCGTCGCCGATATAAAGGTTACTTGCGCTGTCTGCTCCGATGGCAGTGGGGAAGGCAAAATAACCAGCCGTCACACTGAGAGTGGTCGCGGCGCTCGCTGCGTTATTACTCGTGAGCACATAGCGATACTGCGAGCCATGCGCCGCGGCGGTGACTTTTGAAATTTCGAGAAAATTACTGCACGTGCCACTGTATGAGCTGTTGTCGAAAAGGTTTCGCCAAGTGGCGCCGCTGTCCGTGGAGACCTGCCAGCGCACGGGGCCCGTGGCACCGGCGGCAGTCAGACCCACGTTGTGTCCGGCCATCACGAGCTGATTGGCCAAGGGGATGCCGGGTACCTGCACCGTCAAGCGGGCGCTCGTACTCGACACCGAACCAGCGCTGCTGGTGATCGTGACCGTGTAGTCCCCAGCATTGGTTGAAGAAACATTACTTAATGCGTAGGTAGAGCTCGTGGCGCCGGCAATGATGACGCCATCTTTCAGCCATTGATACGTCGGCGCTGGGGTTCCGCTGGCGGTGACATTGAAGGAACCCGCTGCGCCGATCACTAAGGTAAGGCTATTGGGCTGCGTCGTGATGGTAGGCGCGGCTGTGGATAGGGTGCGGTAAACAAGATCGACTGCTTTGCTGATCACGCGGCCTGAAGCGTTTGAGACTATGCAATAGTAGCTGCCCGCTTCAGTTTGGCCCGCGCCCGTGATCTGCAGGGTGGGCGTCCCGGCCGATGTGTAAGTCGCCGCGGCGGGCTTGCGGGTGTTATCCGCAGAAGTGCCGCCCTCTACCATGCTCGAGACTACTTTGCCCGTGAGTAAGGAAACGCCGTCCTTGCACCATTCATAAGTTACCTTGTCGCCGCCAGCAGTTTTGACCGTCAGGGCTATCGATTCGCCGCTCAGGTATGATTGGCCGACGGGGTCTTGGGTGATTTGGAGATCAGCGGCGGCGGTGCTGTTCGGATCGAAGCGGATAGTTTCCGTGAAATTATAGCCTTTGGCTTGGCCCGCCTTATCGACCAGCGTCATTTGCAGCAGTCCCCAAATACCCGGCACGGAACCGCGGGGTAATATCACTTGCATCGTATATTGTTCCCAGGCGGTGGGGTCGCCTTCAAAGAAATCCGTGTACCAATTGCGGTGATAAGCATAATAGAAATGCTCAATGCCCTGAGGATCACGCAGCTTGAAATTACTGCCGCTCCCGTAGCCGGAAACGTTATCGCGGGCAAAATATTTAATGGTCACCAACGTCTCGCCATCAGGCGCACTCAAATTAGTGGGGACCGCCGTGACTGAAATGCGATTAACGTCGAGCTCGGGCGCGACGGTATCGGGGTGAGGGGTGACGATGTCGATGCTGGGAGCATTTTCATCAAGGTTGACGGTGGTCCCATCGGAATTACCGCTGCTTGTTTTGAAGTAAGTGTAATTTAAATTAAGCCCATAATCTTTCAGGGCGATTTGGTTCAGCGTGTAGCGCCCACTGGGCGCATAGTCGCGAATATAGAAATCAATGGTACGTTCGCCTGAGCCCGAGGTCTGGCTGGAGCCATACTGTTGTAGCGAGTAAGCGCCGGTCCGACCGAGGGTCGCGAAATGATAAAGGAGGCCGGTGTTTTCGGTTACGCCAAATTTCACCGTCGCGATTTGCACGGGGCGTCCCGCTAGGGTGCCCGCCTTTACCGTAATGCTGCTGGTATTAGGCTGCACTTGGGGCGCCACAATATCTTCCAGCGGATTATTCAGATAACATTTAAAACCGTAGAGGAGGGATGATTCATAGCGTTCCAGACCGACGCTATTGATGATAGTCACATTGGGCATCTGCCAATAGCCCGAGCGGTAATGTTTACTTAAAACTTGGGTGCCGCGAAAAATAGTGCAGGCATCATTTACGGCCTCAAAATACATATCAAAATAACTAGCGACGGGAGCCGCCACGCTCACCGGACTCAGGATGCGCGCACGGATCGCCGTTGCGGGATTGGCGTTGGCGGCAAAGGGCGTAATTTCAAATTCAACCGTCAGCGTTTTATCTGCCTCCGCCGCGCCGGTGACGGTTGTCGCGATGCGTTTGATTTTCCCCGGGTAATCATAGGAGGGATAGAGATTGAGGACCGTAAAGGTGAGGTCGGGGCGAATAATCGAGACGTAAGAATTACCCAGCATCACCGTATCGCGGATGAAATTATATTTTGCGACTGAGCGAGCCTTCAAAATATCGGGGTTCTTAACAAACGCCGCGACCGTCTCGGCAAAATCTTCGTTCGGATTTTTGTCGTGAGCGTAAGCGCTCACAAATTCGGCAGTTTTAGTGCTCTGCCAACCACCGGCCGCATCGTAGTTCGGGTTCGTGGGATTCGCCGCGTACTGCCAGCCGCCTAAGTCAGCCCATTCTTTTTTGAAGGCCGTCGTTAAAATAAATTGATAAATATAATGGGCTTTTTCGTGCAGGATGAGCCGGGCGATGTAAGCAAGATCAGAGCTCTTATAAGCGGACTCCATGAATTCCATGTGGCCATTGGTCCAGGCAATCGCCGGTGCTTCCGGGTAAGTCGGGTTGACGGTCCCGTCGAGCCGGCGCACCAGCCACTTAAAGCCGGGGATTTTATGCATGCCCTCGGGCAGTTCCTCGAAGTTGTTGATTACTTCAACGATTTCGGCGGGATGCTTGAACCAGTTTTGATAGCGCGATGACGCTTCACTGGTGAATAGCGCGTAGTTTAAAGGCTGGGCGTCGGTGTCGATCGTCAGCCCAAAGCGCTCGGTTAATATTTTGGCGACGGCCGCTTGGTTGGTGCCGTTATTGGTCACATAATTAACTAACGCGTGGTGCAGGCGCTTGGAGAAATAGAGTCCACGGACGCCATTGATTTCGGCGACCAGCGGAGCGGCGTAAGTAAAAGGGCGGTCGAAATGCGAATCGTGCCGGCGTTCGCGCCTGTTCCGATTTCGATATCACCGGCAATTGCGTCGGTGGTCAAAGTCCACTGAGTCGGGCTGAGATTAGCGTTGTATTTATAATCTGAACCCGTGATATGCGGAATCCGGCCCAGCACGGCAAAAAGGCGATACGCGTATTCTTGGGTCCAAGTTGCCGTCAGATTGTTCAGCAGGATGCCGTACTTATTAAAAAGCTCCTGCGCGTAGCTAATGTCCGCCATCGTATAAGCTTTACCGAGAATCGTGACGGAGACTGGCTTGACGATATTCTGCGCGACTTCGGTTTTCGGCAGTCCGGCATAACTTTGGTCCTGCACCCAGGTGTAGCTGTAAGTGCTGGCGACCGCGGTGTATTTTTCGATGGCCAGATCGGCGACGGTGATGGTGCTCGCGCTGGAGGCATCCACCGTGATGGTGCTGACCTGATTGTAGCCGGCGATCTCCGCCTTCAGGGCATAGACCCCAGCATCGACGCTCGGAAAGCGATAGTTGCCGCCCGCA
>SXZN01000065.1 GCA_005787865.1 Opitutaceae bacterium
AGCTTATATTGATTTTCCCGATGAGGATCTACCCGAAGAAAATAGGCAAAATATTGATAGAGAAATAGATATATTAATAAAAGCTACCGCTAGGCTGTTGACCACCAGCCATTACGGGGCCTTGCTTAGGGAAGGAATTAAAACCGTTATTTTGGGTGAACCCAATGCGGGCAAGAGCAGCCTGTTGAATTGCTTAGTCGGACGTGAGCGAGCCTTGGTGAGTGCAGAGCCTGGCACGACCCGCGATTATCTCGAAGAGCTCATTGTCATCGGTCCCTACTGGCTGCGGCTGATTGATACCGCTGGGCTTAATCCCAAGCCGGCACCACTCGAGCAACGCGGCATTGCTAAATCCCTCGAGCAAGCAACTCAAGCCGACCTGTTTTTATGGGTTATCGACGCGACCCACCCGCGACCAGACCTGCCGAGTGATTTTAGCCGCCTCCTCACCACTAAAAATACCCTCGTGGTGTATAATAAATGCGATCTGCCGGTAGTCGCTCAGAGCCCCCTGCCCCAGCCCTTCCAGAGCGTAAACTTTTCAACGATTACGGCGGATGGCCTAGCCGAGCTTCAAGCTGCCCTCGTCAATATGGCTGCATCATTTCAGGTAAACGTGGGCTCTGAAGTAATTGCGATCAACGCGAGACACACCCAAGCGCTGGAACAGGCGCAAAATTGCTTTCAGTCAGCCAAGTCGAAATTAGCTCAGAACATAGCAAGTGAACTATTATCAAGCGATTTAAGAGCTGCCCTAGAATCATTTGCACAAATATCAGGTAAAATAGACCACGAAAGAATGCTTGATGAATTATTCGCTTCATTCTGTATAGGTAAATAATATGACATCAAAATATATACTTTGATGCAAAAGTTTAAATTGTGATATACAATAAAAACCCCTTTGACGTAATCGTCTGCGGAGCTGGGCACGCGGGAGTGGAGGCGTGCCTAGCGGCGGCGCGAATGGGTGCCTCTACCCTCTTGCTCACGGGAAATATCGATACGATCGCCCAAATGAGCTGTAATCCAGCCATCGGCGGGCAAGCGAAGGGCCAGATGGTGAGGGAAATTGATGCCCTCGGTGGAGAAATGGCCATTAATACCGACGTGACGGCGATCCAGTTCCGCTTACTTAATGAATCTAAAGGTCCGGCCGTTCGTTCACCGCGAGCCCAATGCGATAAAAAGGCTTATCAATTCCGCCTCAAACACACGCTCGAGTTACAAAAAAACCTGCAGATCTTTCAGGTGACGGTTACCGGCCTAATTTACAAAAACGGGCGAGTAATTGGCTGCCAAACCAACCTGGATATTGAGTTTATGGGCCGCACGGTGGTCGTAACCACAGGCACTTTTTTACGCGGACTGATGCATGTCGGCCAAAACAAGAATGAGGGTGGGCGGCTAGGGGACTTTAGCGCAAAAACCCTCTCGGCAAGCCTACTGGAGGCCGGTATTGAGCTCCAACGCCTCAAGACAGGCACACCCCCGCGGCTATTAGGGCGCAGTATCAACTTTACCGGGCTCCAAGAACAAAAAGGGGATGCTAAACCGACCCTGTTTGCCTTCCACGACACTCGCGACCCCAAGGACTTGTTCCACGTGGAACAGACCGGTGAGCGCCGACTGGGCTGGAGCCCGGGTAGCGAGCAAGCCTCGTGCTGGATGACTTACACGACTTCCGCCTCAGAAAAGATCGTGCGTGATAATCTGCATAAATCAGCCATGTACTCCGGCGAAATTGAAGGGGTGGGGCCGCGCTACTGCCCGAGCATTGAGGATAAATTCGTGCGATTCGCCGATAAACCCCGCCATTTGCTCTTTCTGGAGCCAGAGGGAAGAAGCACCAATGAGTATTACATTAATGGCCTATCCACGAGCCTGCCATTTGAGGTGCAGCTTGATCTCGTCCATAGTATTCCTGGCCTCGAGCAGGCCGTGCTGCTGCGGCCAGCCTATGCCGTGGAATATGATTTTGCCCCGCCCACCCAACTCTTGCCATCCCTTGAATCGCGCAAGGCCGAGAACCTTTTTTTAGCCGGACAAATTAACGGCACCTCTGGCTACGAAGACGCCGCTGCCCAGGGGCTGATTGCCGGCGTCAATGCGGTCCTAAAGGTGAGGGTAGAAGACCCCCTGATAATTCAACGCCATGAAGGTTATATTGGGGTGCTCATCGATGACTTGGTCACCAAAGGAACCATCGAACCATACCGCATGTTTACCAGTCGCGCCGAGCATCGTTTACTCTTTAACCACGGCAGCGCTGAATTGCGCCTGGTCGAACATACGAAATCTCATAAACTGCTTTCTAACAATAGGATAGATAATATTTTGCGTAAATTAAACCGAGTGCACTATTGGCAAAATTATCTTGAAAACACCCGATCAGGCCCGGGGGTGTGGGCGGAGGGAATCCGCCGTGATAAAGAGATTGCGAAGCTACCGTCAGAACTGGAGGCGGAGACATCAGAAATTCGGGAGGAAGTGCTCTATCGCGTAATTTACGCTGGCTATCTAGAACGTGAGTTACGCCAAGTTGAGAAACTGAAGCACGTCGAAAAAATCCGCATCCCGCTGGCCATGGATTATGCCGCTATTCCAGGCATGCGGCGAGAAAGCGCCCTGAAATTAGCCCAGTTCCGTCCCCAAAACCTGGGCCAAGCGAGTCGGATTAGCGGGGTCAACCCTGCCGACATCAGTATCCTTATGGTTCAAATCGCGGCCCAACATCGAACGATGGAAGCATCGTGAGCCAGTCGCTGAGCGGTCGCTCCCTGGGTTTATCTTACTCCAATAAATCCCGTGCCTATTAAACCAGCATTTGTAGAGCTAATGACGCAGCGGCGCGCCGATTTAAGCGCTAAACTCACCGCGATTTTTCCAGCACCGCGAGCGATTGTCTGGGAAATCGGCTGCGGTCACGGTCATTTCCTCGAGCGTTACGCCGCCAAATTCCCCCTGCGCCTTTGCCTCGGGGTAGATTTAGCCAGTGAGCGGATAACGCGGGCTTTACGCAAATCCGAGCGGGGTAAGTTACTCAATTGCCACTTCATCCGCGCCGATGCCCTCGATTTTCTCCACGCCCTGCCGAAAGGAGTTACCCTTCAAGAGATTTGGGTGCTTTTTCCTGATCCCTGGCCCAAAAAACGCCACCACAAGAACCGCATTTTACAGCCTGATTTTTTTGCCGCCCTGGCTGCCTATGCACCGGCTGAGGCCCGACTGTATTTTCGCACAGACTCAATCGACTATTTCCAGGCCGTGCAGGCACTACTGCCTAGTTTAAAAACATGGGAAATCCCCAAAGCAGAGGAGCCCTGGCCCTTAGAACATGAAACGGTCTTTCAAGCCCGCGCCGAGAGCTACCAATCACTGATCTTAGTCAGGACATCACATCCAGCCAAATCAGCAGAAATAACTGCCCCAGCAGTGCCGCCGCCAGAAGACTCCAGGTTACCTGCATGAAAATATTATGCGCCAGTTGCCGCTCGCCGTTACCGCGCCGAGCGGGCGCTGTTCGGTCGAGTAATGCGTGATGGGCTAAGTCCATATTGCAGCAATCAGACTTTACGCTGGGTAGCGCAAGCCTGCTGCGCGCATAAGTTTTCGTCGGCTTGTTTTGGGTCAGCCCTAATTCCACCTTATTAACCCGTTTTTTATATTTAGAGGGTTGACGCTGCTCCGCGCAGAAACCTACCTAATCGCTCTCTCACTGCCGATTTTGTCTTCATTAGAATACGCATGCGCCTCGCCAAAAAAATTATCGCCACCTCCGCCGCTCTGGTAAGCGCCGTTGCTATGTTTGCGAGTGAAGGGCAGGGGGTCGCGCCAGCCGCCGCTAAATTGTATGATTTTGGTAACGGCTGGGCCATTACTAATAGCATGGCAACGGGCTGGTCTGTATCGGCCGTGCTCATCGCCCTAATTTTGTTCGCGGTGCGCAAACCGCAAGTGCTGCCTACTAAGAGTCAGGCCGTCTTTGAGTCACTCCTGGAAGGGCTGCGTGATCTCTTCGAGCCGATTGTGGGCAAAAAAGCCTTTCCCGCGACTTTCCCCTTACTGGTTACCTTCTTTATCTTCATTCTTATTCAAAACTGGATGGGATTACTTCCGGGGGTCGGGACGGTCGGCTGGGGGCATTACGTGGATGGAGATTTTCATATCAGCTCACCATGGATTCGCCCTTTTACCGCCGACTTCAATAGCACCATCGCGCTGGCGGTAGTTTCCTTCGGAGCCTACCTCATCATCATCTTCAAGTATGCCGGACCGAAACTCATCCTGTGGGATCTTTTTGGCAATAAAGCCGATAAAAAAGAAACCCCAGGTTGGCTTTACCCTTTTCTGACTTTGGTTTTTCTGCTCGTCGGCTGCATTGAGGTTTTCTCCATTGTCATCCGACCCTTCACCCTTTCAGTGCGGCTCTTCGGCAACGTCTTTGGCGGTGAAAACCTCCTCCATGGAACCGGTTTCATTTTCATTTTCTATTTCATGGAATTGCTCGTCGGGCTGATTCAAGCCACCGTCTTTACGCTCCTCACCTCGGTCTATATTGGCCTCCTCTGCAACCACGGCGATGATCACGAAGAGGGCCACGCCGCTGAGGCTCACCACTAATAATTTATCGCCGGGAGCGTGCCTCGCGTGCGCACGGCGACCACTGCAACCACAACTAAAATAAATATATGAACCTCCTCCTCGCTGAAATTACCGGTAATATCGCCAGCGCTTTTGGTCTCCTCGGCGCCGCCATCGGCGTCGGCCTCATCGGCAATAAGGCCGCCGAAGCCGTCGGCCGTAATCCCGGTGCATCCGGCAAGATCCTTGTCCAAGCCATCATCGGTATGGCGCTCGCCGAAGGTCTCGGCATTCTCGCGCTGTTCCTCGCCAAGTAATCAATCCTCTTCACTGGCGCCGCGCCGCCCAACGCTGCGCCCGCCAGTCCCTTTCTCGTCATGCTGACTACTCTCCTCGCTGTCACTGAATCCGCCCAAGAATCCGGCATCGTTCAGCAATTCGGTCTCGAGCCGAAATTCGTGATCATGCAGGTAGTCAGCTTCCTGATCCTCTTTGGCGTCCTCTACCAATTTGGAATTAAGCCGACCATCACCACGATGGCCGAGCGCAACCAGAAGATCGCCGACGGACTCAAGCACGCGGAAGAAACCGCCATCCGCCTCGCCGCTGCCGCCCAAGAGAGCGCGCATCTCATCAAGACCGCCCAACTCGAAGCTTCGAAAGTAATTGAGGAAGCCCGCAAGTCCGCGAAGGAATTTGCCGACAAACAAAACACCGAAGCCACCGCCCGCGCCGCGGATACCCTCGTCAAAGCGCAACAGGCCATTGAGCTCGAGCACAAGAAAATGCTCAACGAAGCGCGCAGTGAAATTGCCCGGCTGGTCGTCAAAACGACCGAACAGGTTTTGGCCAAGAAACTCTCTGAGGCCGACTGCGCGGCTTATAATGAAGCTGCCAGCAAAGAACTCACCTCCGCTTAATTTGATCTATGCGCGGCGATAAAAAAACCAAGCTTTTGGCTAAACAGCTTTTCAAGCTGAGCCTGCGCGATGGCCAAGTGTCATCCGAGCAAGTCGCCGGCGTGTTAAGTTATATTGAGCAAGCCGCCCCTCGCCATGCCCTCGCGTTGCTCAAACTTTACCAGCAAGCTATCGTCACCGAGTTGGCCAAGTCCCACGCGCGCGTGGAACACGCTGGTCCCATCAGCGCCACCACCCTGCAATTAATCGCCAGCGCGATGACCAAAAAATACGCGCGCCCCGTCACCGCCACCGCCCAACCGAACCCGCGCTTGTTGGCTGGCCTGCGCGTGCGCATTGGCTCCGATCTCTATGAGTCGTCCGTCGCTGGCCAACTCGCTACTCTTTCCCACGCAGTCTAACCCCGTCTCCTTTTAATTCCTCCTCCAGATGAGCACCGTCGTTGAACAAATCGAACAGCAGATCGCCAAGCTTTCCAGCAAGGCCATCAAGAAGAACACTGGCACCATCCGCGCAGTCGCCGATGGCGTCGCCAAACTCGACGGTCTCTCCGATGTCATGTATAATGAGATGGTGCAGTTTCCGGGCGGCGCCATCGGCATCGCCCTCAATCTCGAAGCCGATGAAGTGGGTTGCGTCGTCCTCGGTGACGTCTCGCAACTTAAAGAAGGCGACGAAGTTCAGACCACCGGCAAACTTCTCTCCGTACCCGTCGGTCGCGCCCTGCTCGGTCGCGTGGTCGATGCCCTTGGCCGGCCCGTTGATGGCAAAGGCCCGATCGATTCCAAAGAATTTTATCCGGTAGAGAAAATCGCCCCAGGGATCATGGTCCGCAAATCGGTTAACCAGCCGCTCTTCACTGGGATCATGGCGATTGATTCCATGATTCCCATCGGTCGCGGCCAACGCGAATTAATCATCGGCGATCGCGGCACTGGTAAAACCACCATCTGTATCGATACGATTATCAACCAAGGCCGCATCAATAAAGTTGGCTTGGCCACGGGCGATAAGAGCTTCCGCCCTGTCTACTCCATCTACGTCGCGATCGGCCAGAAACAGTCCAACGTCGTTCGGACCATTGCCGCGCTCGAAGCCGCCGGCGCGCTCGAATATACGGTCATCGTCGCCGCCACCGCTGGAGACAATCCCGCCAACCAATACCTCGCCCCGTTCTCGGGCGCCTCGATCGGTGAATGGTTCATGGAAAACGGCATGGATGCGCTCATTGTTTACGATGACCTTTCCAAGCACGCGGTCGCCTATCGCCAAATTTCCCTGATCCTGAAAAGGCCTTCCGGCCGCGAAGCTTATCCGGGCGATGTATGTTATCTCCCCAGCCGCCTGCTCGAGCGCGCCGC